>QQSA01000042.1:5474-7896 GCA_003602535.1 Candidatus Poseidoniales archaeon | reverse complement strand
GGAGCGGAATGGTTGTAATACAATTCACGATGATATCGCACCGATTCGGCGAGTTGGTGAATTCTCTCCGCTCCGCCCATGTTTGTTCACCTCCGCCACAGGCTATGAACATCACGAAAATTGTAAGCCTAAAAGTTCAACATCTGCTAGAGGACATCTTGTCATTATTGCCTTTGATAAAATACGAATATGTATCTCTGCCACCACATGAACAACTGACTGAAACATGTGTCCTGCGTGAACATTGTTGTCATCATCTGACCAGCAACAATGAATGTGGGTGAAGGCTGAACCGTCTTCTTTTCTAGCGATATTCCCTGAAAGACTTACTAATTCCGAAGGTGAGTTTAGTTGTCTACGCCGATATATTCCTTGTTCATCCATATATCCATAGATATTGTCTCGGGCCCTGCCGATTCCACTTGTAATCGCTGCAGCATCAAAACCAACTTCATCTGCAAGGGATTGTAATGAATCATGTATTTCTTCATCTGGATCAATTCTTACAAACAAGTCGTCGTCGCTACGCACCCATTCCATGCTATTACGTTCAAAAGGCACCTGATTAGGGTTCGCCTCGTTAATGATAGATTAGAATAATCTGTGCCTAACATTCGTACGAGCATTATCATAACCGGAGCCCTTAGCACAGACATGACTGAAGTAGGGCCGTTCAAACGGTTGTTACGATATATGGCCCCGCACAAGGGGACTATTCGTCTTGCGACGTTCTGTTCTGTTCTGAATAAGATTTGGGATTTGGCGCCACCATTATTGATTGGACTTGCAGTTGATGTAGTCGTACTCAAGGAAGAATCGTTTTTGGCCAGTTTTGGTTATGAAAATCCTTGGCATCAGTTGATTTTACTTTCCGTTTTAACTTTCATTATATGGGGACTTGAATCACTTTTCGAATATTTCTATGGTATTCTATGGCGGAATTTAGCACAAACTGTTCAACATGAATTGCGTCTAGAAACATTTGCTCATGTCCAAAAGCAAGGTATGGGGTGGTTTGATGAAAGACAGAAGGGCGATATTTTAGCAATATTGAACGATGACATTAACCAACTCGAACGATTCTTGGACAAAGGTGCTAATGATTTCTTACAGGTAGCTACAACAGTTGTAGTCGTAGGCGCAGTGTTCCTGGCAATTTCTTGGAAAGTTGCTTTGTTTGCAGTTCTCCCGATACCAATTATTGTATGGGGCTCATTCCTCTACCAGAGGAGTTTGGAGCCGAGGTATGCCGATGTTAGAAATACTGCTGGGAGATTGAATGCATTACTCGAAAATGATTTGTCAGGAATGTCAACAATTCAATCATTCACTGCAGAGGAAAGAGAATTGAAGAGGGTTGAAGAATTAAGTGAAGAATACAGGGCTGCGAATAAGAGAGCAATCAGGCTATCTGTAGCATTCGTTCCAATGATTAGAATGGCAATCCTATGTGGTTTTACAGCGACCCTATTGTTGGGAGGTTGGCTAACTCTGAAAGGGACTTTGGCAATAGGAGCATATTCTGTTTTAGTATTCATGACCCAGAGATTACTTTGGCCTCTCACAAGGTTGGGAGAAACTTTTGATCTATACCAAAGAGCGATGGCATCTTCTACTAGAGTGCTAGATGTCTTGACTTCACCTACTGAAATTGAGCAGGGTAATTTCAAGCCCGATGTCAATTCGATTGCTAGCTCAAATGTTGTATTCAGAGATGTTCATTTTTCATATGTAGGTAGAGAGAAGGTTTTCAGTGGCTTAGATTTAGAATTGAGTGCTGGAAAAACAACAGGGATTGTAGGCGCTACAGGTTCTGGAAAGACTACTCTGGTCAGATTATTATTACGGTTTGCAGAACCAAGCGATGGTAAAATTGAATGGGCTGGTGACGAACTGTCCGAATGGGATTTGCGAACACTTCGTTCGTCGATGGCGCTTGTTGACCAGCACATCACCCTATTCCCAACAACCATACTCGAAAATATCAGATATGGGGACCCTGATGCTTCGGATGAAGACGTCAAAGAAGCCGCATTTGTTGCTGAAGCGTCCTCTTTCATCGAAGAATTGCCGGATTCCTGGGGCACATTAGTCGGAGAGGGCGGTCACAGATTATCAGGGGGTCAAAGACAACGATTGGCAATTGCAAGGGCTGTTCTCAAAGATGCTCCTTTGCTAATACTTGACGAAGCCACATCTGCGGTTGATAATGAAACTGAAGCGGCATTACAGCGCTCAATTAGTAAAGTATCTCAAGACAGGACTGCGGTAATTATCGCTCATAGACTTTCCACGATAAGAAATGCAGATAGAATCTTAGTTCTCGAAAATGGGAATATAATTGAAGATGGGGATCACGAACAATTAGTGGCTAAAGGCGGAATTTATTCTAGAATGTGGGCCGTTCAAACCGGAGTAGTTT
>QQSA01000042.1:0-5416 GCA_003602535.1 Candidatus Poseidoniales archaeon | reverse complement strand
TGAGAAACATGTCTTTTGATAAATTTTCTAGAACAACTAGCCTGCTTTTAGTCGCAACAATCGCCTTAGCAATGGCGGGCACAGTAAGTGCTTCGAGTATTGTTGACCCAGCAGAAAAATACGATGGTGAGCCGTTACAATTGTTGACCTTCTTCTTATTCTTCGTAGGGTATATCGCAATGGGTGCTGCATTCGTATTCTTCATGAGTGAACGCAACAATGTTGCACCTCAATATCGAACAACTATGACAATCTCTGCATTAATTGTAGGAATTGCTGCTTTCCATTATTATTACATGCGTGGGGTGTACACAGACCTAGGTTCTGTATCCATCGAATATCGTTACATGGACTGGATAATTACTGTTCCGTTAATGGCTCTGAAATTCCCTTCACTTGTTGGAAAAGAAGCAATTACTGATGCGAAATTCCTTGGTATGGGATTCACAGGAGTTTGCTTTACCGGAGCTCTAATCATGATTGGATTTGGATATGCAGGTGAAGCAGGTTTGATGAACGGTGTTCTTGGCCTCGTTCTTGGAGGAGTAGGATGGGCAATGATTGTCGTTGCCACTGGAACTCCGTGGACATCTGGAAAAGGAGTAGATAATGACAAGATTGCACCTGAACTGATTTGGAGTGCTAATGCTCTAAGATGGTTCATTGTGGTCGGATGGGTAATTTACCCAATAGGATATCTATTCAGCCCTGGAGCAGACATGCTCAAGGGAAATCAAGAAATAATGGCCGTGGCTTACAACATTGCTGACATCATAAACAAGATTGGATTCGGCATAGTAGCATGGATCGGTGCGAAGAAAGCAACTGAAGCTCTAAACGCTTGATTACTCTTCTTCGTTTAGAATCGAGTTAATCAGTTCTAATGCTTTTGAAAGAGATGTTTTGTCTCCGCCAAGGGGCAGGGGTCCGAAAGGGCCCCACCCCTTGCGTAGCAACATTATTCTCTTCTTAGGTTGCCTTTTTGCTAATTTCAATCTACTCCATTCGTATCTCTGACCATCTGCAAATAGATGAGTAGATGTTACTGCGTATCTTTTTGGAATCAGTAGAGAAATGAGGTGCAAAGCCAATAATGCATCCCAAATCCAAACCCACAAGAGAGGAGTATCTGATAATTCGGCTAGCATCCAAGGAAGGACCATCATCGCCCCCATTGTCATTAGATTGGCCCACTGTCTCGAAACTTCTTGAGATTGATTAGACTCCCAAGCATAACCAGAATTAGGCAACTCTCCTAAAGACGGTATGTCGATTCGCTGACGGCCTAGCCACCATGCATCCCACGCAACTATTACGGCTAAAACTGCAACACAAAACTGAGCCATTGATTCGGGATCAGGTAATGTGCTAGCTAGCTCTGCCATCACTCCACTTCCGTCTTATTCCGCATCAGCATAATAGCTGCTGCTGCAATAAATAAGCCGACGAATAGCATTATCACGATAGGACTGTCGTTGCTATCTGAATCTTCAGCACTTTCTGATTTCTCAGAAACGTCAGGTATCCCGTCGTTATCGTCATCTTGATCTGCAGTCAGCCAAGTTGTAACCCCTATTGGACAGTGTAAATCGTCTGGTTGACCATCGCCATCTGTATCCAGACTAGCACATGGATCCAATGGGAATTTATCCTGATTATCATTAATTTCGTCATTATCGTCATTACTATCATAGAAATTTGGTCCACAATGTACATTGTTTTCTTTGTCGAACCACGTGTCCTCGTTGCAAGAATTTATCCACTCGCCATCATTAAACCAATCGCCATCAGAATCTAAAGCTATCACATTTATTTCAATCATATCGATAGTAGTCGCCCCTTGGCTATCAGTAACCTCTAATTTCAAAACATAAGTTCCAAACCCTAAGTCTGTAAAATTGGCCCAGTGTCCGGATAATTGCATTAATTCGGTTTGTCCAGATGTCACTGTCCAGACAACCTCCAAATCATCACTATCATCTAAATCATCACTAGTTACTGCTCTTACTTCAATTGGGAGAGATTCCATGATGCTGAATCCGTCGTCCGGAATAATAATTTCAGCAGTTGGAGCCTCGTTGCTAGACATATTAATTTGAATAATCTCTTCGGCACCAGGTCCGGATGAATATGTTTGGTTGAAAGTAGGCAATCCTTCTGCGTTAGCTATGACCTGCATTGAATTCATCAGTAAATCAGCTCCTGCAATATACGCTCGGTATATGACTGGAGCTTGTATGCTACTACCCTCAAACTCTAGTGTATTGCCGAGTGCTGGGGTGACTTCGATGTTTGCATTTTGGGAATCTCCATTAAGTCGGACATCGAAAATATGTGTTGAAAACATCCAAATTTCGCCAGAACCAGATATTGAAGTTGGTTCTACGTCGTAAATTTTCGCAACGATTGAATTGGTTTCTAAACTGCCATTAAGTTCTCCGCCATGAATTGTGAATTCGTATCCGTCACTTGAAATTGCTACAAGTGAATCAATGTCGACGTTGATTAATTCTAATGGTGCAGTTTCGCTATCTGAATGCAGATCTACGCCCTTTGTGCACGAAGAAATAGATGAATCTTCAATTATTAATGGAGATGTTCTGCCATGATGAGAAATTAATCCTGTACCTTGGCCTCCACAGTTTACAATCAAATTCGAAATGCTGCCAGCGGTATTATCCAAATCTACCGGAGAAGTCTTCGGTTTTATCGCATAGGCTTCGAAAACCCATTGTCCGTCATCGATAACAAGAACTCCTTCTGCATACAGTGTACGGTTATCTTCTATACCATCAGCTGTAGATGCGAAACTGAAATCAATCTTTAATTCGGTTGAACCATCATGTAAGATGAAAGTTGAGTTACTATTGTTTATCGAATCGTAAAGAACATCTCCTTTGATTGCGATTTCATGCCCCTTGAACTGTTCTGGCATTCCCATTACATCATCTAGAGTATTAGTAGCAATAGTAGCTCCATCAATAGTTATGTCACGATTATCATATCCATTCAGGAAAGTCAGAGATATGTCGTCCATCGTAAACCCGTCCAAGTTGTTGAAATATAGTTGGTGACCTGTTAAATCCGATATTTCGCCAGTTACTCCTTCAAGATCAATTCTTTGTGAAACATCAAGACCGTTTGCCGAAAGAGGTAGGCTTCTGGCCCAAAGCGAATTAGAGGCACATGATTGCATTACCACTTGGTTGAGAATCAATTGTGCAGAGCCTTGAGCCTCTATACAATGTGATGAAGAATCTGTCAAAGTTGTTGAAACTAATTGCAAACTACCCGATGCTGTATTTGTCATCCTAACTAGAGGTTCTGCACCCGTAGAACGAGATAAAAGTGCATTGCTGACAACTACATCGGCTTGACCCTGGATTGTAATAAGTGGCGAGCCTTCAACCAAAGTTGTTCCAAGAATTGATGCGCTACTATCAGCATTATCTCCAATGATTAATCCGCTCCATCTTGCTCCATTACCCATAGAATAAATTGTAGATACACCTGAGTTGAATGTGCCTTCAACTGTAATAGAAACAGAGTCTGCGATTCTGAGAGCAACTCCATCATTAATCGTCATAGTCTGGCCCTGAGGAATAACAAGATTGTCTGAAAGGTGGTACGGACTCCACGCTTTTTCAAGCACTAACCATTCTGTCAATGACCCACCTGCAATGGTTGAAGCGGTGAATGTATGTTCCATGGAAGACGATGTGTCCCATGCCATCAAATCGACAATTGAGCCCCATTCCATTCTTACTTGTTTCAGCCCAGTTACTGTCTCCCCATTGGAATCTACCATTAGAGAAGTTAGTGATTTGCTGGCTTTGCCATCTGCACCAGTTGATACGCTTTGCCCATCAATCTCTACACTTGCACCTTGCACTGCTTCTCCCTTATCTAGAACTGTTATCTCCAGAGTGTTTACTATCTCGAAAGTTGCACCGGTAAATACGGCGACATTTCCTAAGACCTTGCCTCTATTTATTTTCACTTTACAAGAACTATCCAGTTGTATATCTCCCAAAACTTGAATCATGTAAGATTCGATATCGTTCTGACAAGTTGTCCAAAAAACGTCGCCGTCAACAGTCATACTTGAAGACGGGGCGTTACTAAACCCAGTTGTATGAGATATGATGTCTCCCTTGAAGTTACCATTTGAAGCTTCAAATCCGCCATAATCCATTATGGTTAATGTTGAGTCTGGTGGTAACTGAAGTGTGGTGTCTTGCAAAAACAGTTGAGTATTCGTTGGAATAGTGATGTTCCCGCCGGCCATGTGCGGGGAACCGTCGGCTGTTGGCCCTAATACAACCGTACTACCGGCGGCTAATGTCCAATCTGATTGGGGCATTATTGGCACTTGCATTACATGAGCTCCTCCTTCGCTACCACTTGGAGTAGATTGTGATCCAACTCCTGCATATGTGGCTATAATCGTAGACCCTGCTTCACTAACAGGTAATGTGGCTGAACCCCCTGAAGCGGTCCCACTGAACCCAAGTACTGTCCAATCTGCATCAACTGGATTTCCTGTTAGATCTTCAAAGTTTACAGCAACCTCCCATATCCGATTTGCCTGTGCAGTACTTATTGCCAATGTTTGGGTTGTTCCATAATTCATAATTCCGTCGCCAATGAAAGCTTGATTCACACCTGCTACACTCAATGACCAAACTGTCAATTCAGAATTAGAATCTATTTGTGCATTGTTAGCAGAATGATATGATGAACCCCAGCTCCTCAATACTACTGAAGAAGAAGATAGTATGATGCCGTCATCAGAGAGCCTTGTTGCAAGTACATCATTTACAGTAACCATTGATGAGGATGCATGAAGACCGGTTTTCACAGAATCAAATAAGATCAAATCATTAGCAATGAGATTTGATTCGTGAACCGCAATACTGGTTCCAAAACCATTGACTGTTGATTCTCCTGCATCGATATCACACCACCAAGCATTAATTCCAATACTATCAGGTCCAACGTTGATAGGCATATTCAATTCTAAATTTGTGAATGTATGACTACCTTGAAGAATGTCAATTCCTTTCTCGCCGCTTGCCGAAACATTAACCACGACATCATTCAATGTAGTCTCTGATATTCCGGAGAAGGATAGTCCTGTTTTCTCTGATGTGAAAGTTGATTCAGAAATTGATAGTGTTCCTGTTCCGCTCGCTTTCAGCGCTGTATCGGTTGATTCGATTGTTGATGATTCAATAATGTAATCACCACTACCTGCCAAAGACATCCCGATCCAAGGAGCGTCAAACGAATCTTGGTTTGAATTGAATGAACCGTTCAAATTGATGTAAGAAAGAGTCACTGTTCCAGAAGTCCTGATATCTATCGGAGTTTCTCCGCTGTTTGATTCATATTCCACGTTAGATACTGTTAGATT
>QQSA01000041.1 GCA_003602535.1 Candidatus Poseidoniales archaeon | reverse complement strand
AGGTAGAATTGAGTCAAATCGCTCCTAATCTCTTCATCATCCGATTCATCCTCAAGATGCAAATCCATTGGTTTCCAATTTGAGAAATCAGAGATTATTTCAGATGTTATATCTTTCAGAGCATCTGTCGTTAGAATTTCATCTAGTTTTTCAGCTTGGACCATTGTTTCAGAAAATCGGTCTCTGATTCTCTCTACATCACTTGCTATTGTTTCTAGTTCGTTTCTGACAATCTTAGGAAGCCATAATTGAATAACTCCTTCGTCCGATCTGTGCTTTAGAATACGATGGAATTGTCCTTGCCCACTAATATCAAGAGATGCTTCAGAACTGATTCCTAATCTTTCAGATATTCGATATTGTAATTCATCGATGAGGATATTTGTATCTACAATTACCAACGGAGAGAGTGCAAGGTTACGTAGATAAGATCGTTGTTTAACTGGTAAATTATGACGATGAGTAGCAAATAGGCCTCGCTCAGCAGCTGCAAGTCTCTTGATATCAAGAACCGAAAATTTCCCAGAATTTTGTGCTCTTTCAAGTAGCATTAATCCTTCTAGAGGTTTTTCAGAAGATGCTTCTAATGCAATCTCATAGATTTCTTCACCTGTGGGATCATGAATCATTGCTTGCGCGTATCTGTTCTCGAAGGTATGACGATTTCTCCTTCTCTCACGTTGTAAAGTATTCAAAGCGGCTTTTACTCTACCAGAGAATGGTTCTCTTGGCAATGGCCTTGGATGTGAATTCGGATAATTGCGTAACATATCCAACTCTTCTTCTGAATGGCGAACTCTCTCTACCCTCTGAGTATTTCCTTGTTGGTCTTCCTGATTGACCATCTCAGTACGCTTTACGAAATTCTTCAACATCCTTGTAGCTTCATCAGCCCTGCCTTTGTCAGATGCACTATGTGACACCTTGAGATAGAGTTGGAATCTACGGGTAAGGGCTGATTGTAGTGCAGGCTCCTTTTCCAATAATCCAACTGCTTCTGACCACTGCTCAGCATGAGCTAGATGAATCAATGCTTTACGGTGAAGAAGAATTCTATGTTCATAATCAAATTCATCATGGTCTCCGGCCTTTCGGTAATCTCTTGCAGCATTGAGTTCGTCATTGTTGCCAACATGTACCGCAGCGCGTGCCAAAGTGTGCCAAGGGGATTGTGGATCATTCTCTTGATACCAACTAACAAGATTAGAAATACCGATATCATACTCTAGAACCAAATGACGTACGGCTTGCATCATTGGCATTGCTGTGACTTCCCCCGATAGTAGTCCTTCGAGCAAATCAACTACACCTTCAGAATTACCAGTTTGAAGTAACCATGATGCTCTATTCAAGCGCAATGTGTCGATTACTGCGTTGAATAATCTTGCCTCAATATCGCTAAGATCCGCTTCAGAGATACTCCTTTCGAGACTATCTAGAACCTTTGTGTCGGCTAATCCGTCCCCTCCATCTTTGAGTGCTTGTTTACAATTATTGAATGCCTTGATTCCGTTTTTGTCAAGGGTCTCAACTACCCAATCATCTTCATCTCTTGCTGCACCATCAAGCATCAAAATTAATCCAGTGCTAACCGGTGAAAATGCATTAGGAACTTCAGCGTTTTCTACTGTTGAAAGAGCGTTTCTTCTTGCTGCCCTAATATTCTCAAAGTCCCAACCCTTAGTTCGAGCAGGTAGGAGGTGTGCCACCAACAACGTTGCATAAGGGTGGTCAGCGCACCTTTGTTCGTCGACAAGAAGAACTTCAGCAAGGCGAGTCAAGTCGATTACTCGTGTGAAAAGATCGATAGATGCATCGATTTCAATCATTGCACCAATATCGTGCATCCTTCGAGCAGCTGCTGCTCGAAGAGTTACACCAATTTCCTCATCTGTAATTATGTCAGATAATGAATCTTCAGCCAAATTATCAATTTGTGATGCAAGCCAAATAAATGCCTCTTCACCTAATTCTTTGACAAGGGGCATCAGAATTGCCATATCTGCATCAGATTCTACTGACAAGGATGTTAGCAATTCAAGAGCGGTTTCAGATGACCCCTCGCGCACTAGCGCCGCTAATTTCCACCAGGTGATTATCTCTCTTTGTTGAGGAGTCGAAACTATGTTGAGGCCATCCTGTAACTCATCACTGGTGAGGCTCGATGCTTCTTCAGGCATTATTTCCCACGCGGTTTTCTTTCTAGCTTTAGAAAGTTCATCATCTCCCGCTAGCGATCTGGATGAATCCCAATCAGTCGCATTCCCTTCTCGTAATTGAATCAAATCCGAGAGAGCAGCAGCTAGTTTGGAGTCAGATTTTTTCAATTCCTTTAACGAGTCGCTAGATTCGTTTCCTAAGTGAATATTTAGCAGAGCACTGATAACGCTAGAATCTCCTTCTAAGTTTTCAAGTCCTTTGATATCTCTTAACCCTCTTTTCCCATTGAGTTGGGCTTTTGCTTTTTGTAATGCCATCTTCACAGAGGCATTGGTAATATTACTCTCTAACTCGGATAGAGTATTAGCTAAACTCTTAGAATTAAATGGATCAATCCATGCAACTTTCAAGTCAAAGGATGCGTCTGCTTCTTCGACGATTTCGGATTGTGGAAATGCTGCAAACTGTGCTAAAATAGGAGTTGCTTCTGCCATCTTAGACCAAACAGGATGCACTCCCTTTGAGGAGGCTGTAGCCCGCAAGTCATCGATTATTTCATCCCAAGAGTCTTCCCAATTATCTGAAAACAAAGTTTTGCGAATAAGGAGAATCGATAACCTGTAAGCAACCGGTGAGCCATCGTCTATCAATACTTCATTCGCTTCAGGTAACCATTCCATAGGGCCAGTTGCACCACGAGATGTTCTACGACCACGAGGAGATCTACGATTACGCATCATGGATGGAGAAGGTGATGAGTCATCATCATTAGGAATCTGAACTTCATTTAGAGCGATTAACAACAAGGATTTCCAAGGCTTTTCCAACATGCGCCATTCTGGAGTCTTTGCAACAATCCTTTGGCGTGTAGCAGGAGGGAGATTATCCTTCATGCCTGAATTGAGACAGCATGAAAGGTTGTTCTCTTGTAGCATCTTCACCCCTCCGGGGTGAGGCGCTACGCCGGAGCCCTTTAGAGCCACCGGCTGAGCAATCCTTTCCAAACATCCTTGATGTGAAGCCCCTCCGAATGGAATTGATGGAAGCGCTTGACACCATTATCCTGTTGCTGCATCCCATTACAGCAGCTGCAATACTGGCTTGGATGTGGTGGCAATATGGTTGGAAGCGCAAAAGTCGTGAATTGAAAGGTGAGACTCGCCGCCAAGAAATTGAGCGCCACGAAAAGGTCGGCGAACGCATTCTCATTGCAGCGATTATATCAGTAATGATTGCTTTCATTGCTAGATGGTATACTGGGCTAGGATTGATGCCAGGAAGTTTGCATGGATTTACCGGGCCTCTAGGCATAACCCTATTGTGGATTACAGCTCGCTGGGGCAGAAAATCAAGGAAGGACAGGGTTTCCAAAACTAAACATGGAAGAGCTGCTGATTTGTTAATCGCATTGATGATCTTGCACTCATTCCTCGGATTCCTTTACATCTTCGAAGTTCTTTGAGCCGCCTAACCATTTTGGAGTCCACCAGTTCCATTTACCCATCAATCTCATGGTAGATGGCACAACTAATGCTCTTACAATTGTTGCATCGATGAATATTGCCAATGCCAGACCAAGTCCGATTTGTTTGAGTATTACTACTGAAGAAAGTCCGAATGCTAGGAACACAACTACCATGATTGCTGCCGCCCCAGTGATCAGTCGACCTGTTTTCTGCAGACCATTTGCTACTGCTAGAGTATTATCTCCTGTTGCTTCCCATTCCTCATGAATACGTGAAAGCATCAGTACTTCATAATCCATGGATAATCCAAAGACAATACAGAACATAATTACTGGATTTGTTGTTTCTATCGGTTGCGGTGTGAAGTTAAGGAACTCGGAACCATAACCCCATTGGAAAACAAATACTAGCATTCCAAACGATGCTGAGATTGATAAGATATTCATCACAATCGCCTTAATTGGAATGATTACACTCCTAACCTGGATGTAAATTAGAATCATTGTTGAAATGAAGATGAATGCTATTGCGATTGGTAATTTGTCCGTTATGGCATCCAATATGTCCAAACTGTAGGCTGCAAATCCTGCAACCATTAGTCTTGAGTCGTCCCCAGTAATGAGCGCATCCATTAACTCTGATTTTTCGCTTCTAACATCTGCAACAAATTCCCTACTATCTTCGCCGGTAATCGGGCCTTCCAATGAGAATACTACATAGGTTACATTATCAGAAATGAAATTTCCTTTCATGTACTCTCTTGTTGTAATATTCTCAAGAGTCAGATTCTCGTCAGGAGTCAGCCAAAATTCTACTACTTCGTCTTCATTTAGACCAATTGATGGATGCATTGCATAACCAAATGCATCGATTACTCGTGAATCGTTTATCTGATGTTGCATCCACCTATGCATCGTTCTGATATTTTCTTCCAACAATGGATCTTCTCCGTCGAAGTCTAGTACAATCGTAGCCGAGTTAACGGCTGATTCTGGCCATTTTTCATCCATGTGCTCGAAACCTACTCTTGTCTCATCATCAGGCGGCAAAGCATCTCTTGATGCAATTGAGAAATCTGCTTGTAAGAATGGTAATCCTGCTCCAAGAAGAATAATCAGAGTCGGTATCAATACAGCCCAAGGTCTGGCCATAACAAAGTTTGCAATCTTGGCCCACATTCCCGTTCCATCATCGTTTTCAGTACTAAATGAATAAGGGATTTTTCCTTTGAATACGCGTTGCCCTAACATCGCTAATACTGCAGGCAATACAATAATCGAGAAAATCATAGCAACTGAAACCGCTAAAGTTCCGCCTATTCCAAGACTTGGAAGGCCTGTATTTTCAAAGAATAACATGCCCATCAACCCAATGGCAACAGTAACTCCGCTGAAGAAGACTGCTTTACCAGCAGTTGCAACAGTCATTGCTGTTGAAGTTCTAATGTCTCTTCCTCGATTCAATTCTTCGCGGAACCTATTGACCAAAAATAGTGAATAATCTACAGATACCCCGATTCCAATCAGTGTGATAATGTTCAGAGCATACTGAGTAACGTCCGTAGTATTTGATAGCCAAATTGTTAACCCCATTGCCGAAGCAACAGTCAGAATAGCTATTCCAAATGGTAACAAGGCCGCTACTAAAGTTCCGAAAACGATTAACAAAATCAAAACAGTCAACGGCCCAGATACCAATTCTGCTTTGATTAAATCATCCTGAATTCTAGTGTCAAATGTTACATCTATTGCCACCGCTCCTGTTCGCCATGACTCGAAATCAGAATCGATTTCAATCGATTCGTAATTGTCTGCATAGAGTGCTTTGGCTTCTTTACGATCTAGACTAATAGTTACTCGATTTTTTGCCCAAAATCCATCTTCGTCCTCGTAAACGAATTCTTCTCTTTCTTCGCCGGCTATATCCCAAGAATAGATTATCTCAACATCGTCCAAATCGTGGAAAACACGTAATGCATCTTCAACAGCATCTCTCCATTCCTGGGACGAATCATTCAAAGATTCATGATGAACTAAGAATGTGAAACCTTGAACATCTTCCTCCTCACCAAAAAATGCGTCTTCAGCAAGATTGCCGGCCTCAACTGATTCTAAATCGCCCTCGCCCCAAGACTCAGCCCAATTTGGACCCATTGCGGCTAATGATGCCATTCCAATACATGCCAAAAGCCCAATTACGACAACGGATTTCCGATTATCGTACGTGAATAATCCCAGTTTGAAAAATATGCGATCTTTCAACATCTCTGGGTCTGTCACGCTTTCCATGGCCGACCGCTAGAAAACTACTATTTGACTTGATGGTTAACACCGCATCTTTGTTTCACGGCTTTTCCACAGTTTTAACCACTTATCTAAATTGTAATTTTTGTCACTTTGATTCAATTTTCGAGATGGATCCGATGGCTGAATACGGCAGCCGCAGGCATTGGCATGCCCCCCTCCGGTATCATCGAGTAAAGTTGCAAGTAAGGAAAGGTCGTATGGATTTGCTTCGTCTCGGAAAGAATTTGCATAAAACGACGCGCCTAAGGCTGGTCGATTAGAGTCTTGAATACTACCATCAAGATAGCCATGTATCACGCAGCATGCTAGAGCTTCTGGTCCAGCCAAAGCAGTGACTAAGTAACCATTACTCCTCATACCTGTTTCACTTAAATCACAAACAGCTAATCCATCAATAATCACAGTATTTTCTTGGACGGTTTTCGATTGTTCTTCCCTGGCTTGACCTAACTCGTCCAATCTCTGTTTGTGAGAAATCAAAATTTCATTCAACGGCATACCGGTAGCAAATTGGTCTAAAACCACCTGTAGATGTTCTGGGTCCGACAATGTAAGTGAACGAGATAAGCGGATAATTGGTCCGTCTTCTGTAAATTCTTGTAAAGTGATTCCGCCAGAATCTAAAGCATCTACAATTGGCATTATTTCTTCCAAATGTGATAAGTCTAAATCATCCTTCAATAAATCATAAGCAGCTCTCGCTGCAGACGGAGTATCCCTCCAATGACATATTCCGCCATCTGCTTCAAACACAATTTGTTCTTCTGGCGACGGACGATTTGTAAGGTGGTGGTCCAAATATAGTCCACAATCTGGATGAAACGGAAGATCACATATCGCGGTATTACGATTGATTAGATGATCGATACTGCCGGCCCTAAGTAATGCTGGATGAGCAAAATGAACTTCGATTTCTGGCTTGCTAGCCTTGAGAACTGCTGCTGCCATAAGACCATCTAAGTCTGAATCGGCAACGACTCTGGTTATCCCGTCCAAAGGTGACATGACAACCGGCGAGAGTGTCCAAGACATGAATGTATAGGGTAGATTTGAAGCGATGGGGCTATCAATAGGTAATCGGGCCAGCAGCACCATGGAGACCTCATGTGGAGTAGTATTGGTCAATTTCGGCTCCATCTTGTTACTCCAATATCCGCAGGGCCATTGGGACTTCCCAAAAGGTCACGTCGAGGATAGTGATGCCGATAGAATGTCAACTGCGGGTAGAGAGTTAACAGAAGAAACCGGAATAACTGATATCGAATTTGTTGATGGTTTTGAATATCGTACAACGTATGACTTCCGCCACAAGGGTAAAAGAATCGACAAGCAGGTATTCTGGTATATCGCCGAAACTGAAACGATGGCTGTGAAGATTAGTCATGAACATCAAGAGCACTTGTGGCTCGACTGGAATAGTGCTATGAAGCAACTCACTCATGAGGAAAGTCAAGGGGTATTAGCCGCTGCACATGAACACATGAAATCTATCGGAAGAGATTGATTACCGGTTTGCATTTTGGCGACGGGTTAAATCTGCAGCTCCACTTCCCCTCTTACCTTTTGGTACCCACAAACTTTCATCTTCTCCAAGTCTGTTAGATACCCAGCGCGTTAGGACAAAAATCCAATCTGAAAGCCGATTTACATATTGCAAAGTCAAAGGTCTCATTTGATCTTTTATTGCCACCATAGAGCGCTCCAGCCGTCTAGTAACCGTTCTAGCAAGGTGCATTGAAGCAATAGGGCCTATTCCTGATGGAAGAATAAAGCTCTCCAGTGGTTGAAGTTCTTCATTCCACGCATCCATTTCTTCGCATAATCGATCCGAATCACTTTGATCTAACAATTCCATAAATTCTGGAATCTGATCTGGCGGACATGCTAATTCAGCTCCAAGATCGAATAATTCACTTTGAAGACGTTCTATTGCAACCGAGCATACGCTCTTTACGCGTCTAACTGTAACTCTCTCTCCACCATCAGGATGTGTGTCTGGAAGTCGAGCAGATTCCATAAGCACTATGCCTAGCAGTGCATTGACTTCATCACAAGTTCCTACGATTTCTATACGTCTATCGCTCTTAGCCACTCTACTGCCGTCTACAAGAGATGTTTCACCGGAATCTCCGGCCCCGGTATGCACTTTGGTGATTCGGACCATGTCTACCCGAGGTCATGCTTCAACAAGAGGTCTGCGGCCATTTATCCCAGTATCAAGTGGATGCCACCACTCAATATCTTCCTCTCCTTCAGACCATGAATATAGTACAAGATGGCCGTCGACTACTCCGTGCCATTCTAAATGTCCAGGTTCAAAACCGGCTATTCTTGCACCTAACAAATCGATAGAATCCCCGATGTCCTGCCATTCTTTTACTAGGCTGCCTAGTTGTTCGGCGACTTCAGATACGTGTTCGTGATGTGGAGGTAAAGTTTCGACTAATACTTCTAACTCCTCGGTTAAGTCGTGAGCTTCATATTGTAATGATTGCAATGAATACAACAGTTTCTTTGCAAGAGGGAGTTCTTTTCTCGCTTCTTCAATTGTAACAACCATTGATCCATCAGGGATAGCCAACAAAGCCATTTCGTCCAATAGTTCGTTGAGGCTCATAGGTTGGCCTGCAAGTGGCGGAGGATTCCATTCGTTCTGCACGAACAGCACACTCAAACTGAGGCTTCTTCAAGTCTGTGGTGTTATTGTGTCCATAGACTGAGTTTCTGGACGTTTGAGTTGAATGCGATTTGACACTTTCTTCCCGATAAATACTGCCATAATTACCCAAACTAGAACTTCTATTCCGATTATCAACCAAGCAAAAGGACCTGCTGCTTCAATCAGCATGTTTGCATCATACGGGTTACCATATATCGCCAAATAGGCGACCTGGGAAAACAAAGAGGCTCCAAACCATATTAGAACAGCGTACCAGCACATCACTGAAACTGGCCAGTCTTTACGAGAATTATCACTTTCCATAGTATTCATTTGACTCCAACCCACTTAAGTGAAACCCTTTCGTGTATCACTTAAAGCGTTGTTTTTCTGTGATTATTCTTGCTCTAAAGCGAGATTGTGAGAAGGTAAAGCGGATTCAATAGCATCTATCCACTCCTTGGCAACAGCATCTTCGCCGCCAGATTCAGATAACCTCTTTCTCCAATGTTCTGCTTCCGCAGAATTTCCTAAGAAGTTGTGAATACGGTTTAGGGCAACCCAGGCCATTGGGTTGAGATGCTCTTCTTCCAAATCCCAAGCTTTCTCAAAACATTCCAATGCACCGTGCTGGCCGGTAATGTACCCTTTTTCCAATGCAACTAATCCAGCCTTGGACCATGCAAGAGGCAGTCTTCCGATTAGTAATCCACGGAATACCAGCCATGTTTGACATGCGCCAATAACGACAATTGTTGCAAAAGCAGCATACTCCTCAAATTGTGTCAATGTATCCCACTGTTCAGCCATCATAGCAGTAGCAGAAATTGAAAAGAGAATTCCAGCAAATGGTGCGACAATGACCTCTTCGCGTGTCACCAACATGTTTTTCACGCCTCGGATCAGACCTACTGAGCCAAAAACCAGCAAGAAAAATAGATGCACTTGAACTTCTGTTTCGCGGGGCGAGGTCTCCCCAATAAGCAGAAGAGAGGCTGCAATAAGCAATACCGTACCATATCTCTTCGATGGCCCAGGGAATGGTTGACGGCCACTCATTGAAATTAGGATGATTGCTACGGCGAACTCCAAAACAAGGAACCACCATGTCTCCATAGACAGCGGGTACGCAATCTCATTTTTGATTGTTGTCAAACTCTATGATACGAACTTCCTCGAGATATCTCGTTGGCCCTATACAATTGTTCCATTAGTAATACCGCTGCTAATTCATGAGGAAATGTCATTTTAGATAGCGAAATTGAGTTCTTGCAGTGGCCCTTAGGAAATCCATCTGCTGGACCGATTGCCAAGTGTGTATCTTTAGTCGAGATTGACCATGATTCAAATTGTTTAGAGAAGTCGACTGAGGTAATCATATCTCCTACCTCATCCAATAAAATTGCATTATCTGGAATACGTGAAAAATATTCTTCATTTGACAATTTAGAACTATGGATTTCTAATCTGACCTTTGATTTTAGTCTTTGAGAATAATCATCAATGAGTCCTGACATTTTCTTTTCTGACGGTCGCCCATGCAGATGAACTATGATTCGCCCCATGGTTATGCCAAAACGTTCAACCCCAAGACTCTTGATGGTGCAGCCTGAGCAGAGGGTATGGGTTGGTGGCCATTTGGCAAGAAATCGAAGGGGCCTGCGATTCCTGATGTGATTCGAAGAGACACTCGATCTTGGCTATCCGACTTACAAGAAATTTGCGAACGAAACTTCGATGCTCCCGAAGAAGCTCGCAGACAAATTAGACAAATGGCTGGAGAATGGAAGGATTCAAATGAAGAAGGAGTCATGGAGGATTCTCTTTTCGAGGGGCTCAACATGAGGGCTTACAGACTGCTAAATTGCACTGACGATGAGTTTTCACGCTGGCTAGATGACCTTAATTTTTGGAAACCAGGTTGGAGACCTGATGGAACCAGAGAGACGGATGAATCATGAAGTAGTGCCTTCCCCCGAGGATTCATGGGAAGTGCTGGTAATCTACACTTGTTGTACACCTGCCCGTTCTGTTGGAAGGTACGAGGCTTGCTTGAACACTTAGACCTTGAGCATGAGCGTATTCAGGTAAACCCAATGAAGGCAAAGAAAACTCTCCCTAGTGCCCCAGAATGGACAAAGGTCCCGGTGTGGGTTGATTCTGAAGAAAATATATTCGTAGATTCAACTCCGATTATGAAGCATATAGATGAGGTACATAATGATGGAAAGCTATGGGCTTCTGATGACGAAGAACGCCGCGATAAGTGGATGGAGTGGGTCGATTTACATATGTCTAAAGCAACCATTCCAATTTTGTATGGCAGTTTATTTTCTGCGCTTAAAACAACAACTAGAGTGTCTAAATTAGAGAAATTCGGTTTTATCTCTAAGCGTCTGTACGCTTGGGCTGGATTTCCAATAATGTGGGGAATAATCGCTCGAAGTAGAGTCAAGAAAGATGGAAGGAAACCGAAGCAATTGTGGCACGATTTGTTAGATGAATTTACAGATTCTTTCAATGGCAAACAATTCTTCGGTGGCGAAGCACCCGATTTGGTTGATTTGGCTGCATTTGGATATGTCCGTTCAATTTCCCCATACCCACAATTCTCTCAGCTTGAAGATCACAAATCAGGGATGGAATGGTATCGGGCCATTGAAGCAACATTGAAGGTGTAATAATGAACTCTGAAGAGGGGCCCTTTGGTCTTCGATTCATACGTATGAAAAGGAGCAGTTTGTTCCTTGGAACCGACAAAGGAGGGTGGGTTCATGCTAATGAACGACCTAGGCACCGAGTAGATTTACCAGAATACCTTATTCTTGAAAGCCCTATCACCAGATCTCAATACGCAAATATTCTCGGAGAAACAGATTCATCCGATGATCCCAAAGATATGATTACGCATCAAGATGTTTCAGACTTATGTTCCAAATTGTCAGAACACTTTGACGGAGAAATTCGAAGACCAACTCAATCCGAGTGGGAAAATGCTAGAGATTTGATTTCACTACCTTGCGGCTGGACAGAACTTCTAGCAGATGAGGCAACTGGCAATCATCGAGGCGCTCCATTAGATGGAAGACCTCGGTTAAACGAAGTTGATGGTCCTTTGTCAGGACATCGCGTTTCACAATCCGCCCATCCAACAAGAGAAGGCGTATATGCACGGGTAGTTACTCCCGGAGATAGACCGTTACCAAAAGTTGGTTTCCGATTGGTTGTTTCTCCTAAGAGAGAAGGCGAAGTAAAGAGAGTTCCCGACAACGCCAACCTTGCAGCCAATATTCGTAGTGAATTATTCTGGACCACAATATTAGGAATAATACCCAGTTTTACGATTCCAATACTCAGAGGATTTGGGTCTTACGCCATCGACGGATGGGCCAATTTACTATTTGGAGGGTTATGTGCAGGGTTTGTCACGGGTGCTTTTTGGAGACCAAGAAGACCGACTTGGGGCTTGAATTCAGAAGGTGAAGTCATTCAGTTGAAAGACTAGACCAATAGGATTCTTGACGAATTGCATCTAGCGCACAAATTGCTGCCATATTCACTATGTGTCTGACACCATCAGCCCTAGCTAACAACTGCACTGGTTTGTCCAATCCGTCTAAAATTGGACCGGTCATTTCAGCATCTCCTAACTGTTCTAGCAATTTGTATGCAATATTTGCTGAAGCAAGGTTTGGACAGATCAGAATATTTGCTGGGCCATCAAATGCCATAAATGGATATTCAGATTGAACATCTAAATCGAGTGCTGTATCTGCCTGCATTGGACCATCTATACTCAATGAGTGGTCCATCTCTCTAGCTAAATCAATCGCTTCTTCGATTCGTTCTGAACGTTGAGCGCGACTACTGCCAAAATTAGAAAACGAAAGCATCGCAACTTTCGGTTCAACTCCAAATCTTCTAGCAACTTTAGCGGTTTGGACTGCAATATCTGCAAGAGTTTTGCTATCAGGGTAAACGTTTACTGTAGCGTCTCCTAAGAAAATCAACCTTCCTTTTACAACCATCATGTAACAACCTATGGCGCAATGGCTATCTTCGTCACTTCCAATTACTTCTAAACAAGGTCGCAAAACGTCAGCATAATTTCTACTAATGCCGCCTAGGAATCCGTCAGCGTCACCAATTTCAACCATTTGAGCTGCAAAATATGGCCTGCTTTTCAGTAGACGTTGCGCATCAACAATAGTCATTCCTTTTCTGCTACGGTTCTGCAAAAGATGGAGATCATAATTGCCAATTCTTCTATCATCATATCTAGGATTAGTAATTTCACAATCAAATTGAATATTTAACTCAACCATCTTCTCTCGAATAGCATCTACATTACCGAGTAAAATCGGTTCACAGATTTCTTGTTCGACGCATTGTGCTGCAGCACGAATCACCTTCTCATTGTCTCCTTCGGGGAATACAATTTTCTTTTTCCGTCCTTTCACTTGATTGAATACTCCTCTCATCACAGAATAAGACATACCCAATCTTGCTTCGAGAGATTCCTTGTATGCTTGTTTATCGAAATCTTCTGGTTTTATTGCTGCAATTCCTTCATTAACTGCTGTTTCTGCAACATCTGCAGCTTCCCAAATCAATACCCTTCTATCGAATGGTTTTGGAATGATATAATCAGGGCCGTATTGCATTGATTCTCCAGAATATGCATGGGCGATATAATCGGGAACCGGTTCCTTTGCAAGTGCTGCAAGAGCCTTTGTTGCAGCCATTTTCATCCCAGGCGTAATGTCTCTAGCCCTCACATCTAATGCGCCCCTGAAAATATAAGGGAAGCCAAGAACATTGTTGACTTGATTTGGGAAATCTGACCTTCCCGTCGCTATAATTGCATCGTCCCTGACTGCTAAAACTTCGTTTGGCATTATTTCCGGCGTAGGATTTGCAAGAGCGAAAATAATTGGTTTTGTTGCCATTTTAGAAACCATTTCGCCTGTGACTAATCCGCCCCTTGAAAGACCTAGCAATACATCTGCGCCGATTAACGCATCTGCTAGTGTTCCCTCTTCTCTATCAACAGCAAAGGGTGCTTTGAATTCATTCAAATCTCCAGCATCAAGTCGTTTTTTTGTCATTATTCCCTGTGAATCACACATGAGAATATTGTCACGATCAACACCGAGAGCCACATAGTGGGATGCGCAGGCGATTGCTGATGCTCCAGCACCTGCAACGACTACCTTAATTTTTGAAAGTTCTTTGCCTTGTAATTCTGCAGCATTTAGTAATGCTGCTCCAGAAATTATCGCTGTTCCATGTTGGTCATCATGCATTACAGGAATGTCGGTTGCTTCTGCAATTCTCCTTTCGATTTCAAAGCACTCTGGGGCCTTGATATCTTCAAGATTTATTCCTCCAAATGTTGGAGCAATGTTGCAAACTGTATTGATAAATTCTTCAGGGTCTTCTGTATCTACTTGAATATCGAATACATCGATATCTGCAAATGTCTTGAGGAGTAACCCTTTACCTTCCATCACTGGCTTAGAAGCTAAAGCACCAATATTTCCAAGACCTAATACTGCAGTTCCATTAGATATAACGGCTACCAAATTTCCCTTAGAAGTATACCGGTATGCATCTTCTGGGCGATCTGCTATTTCCAGACAGGGATACGCTACCCCGGGGGAGTAAGCTAAAGATAATTCATGGGCAGTAGAATGTGGTTTTGTAGGCATTACCTTGATCTTGCCTTTCGGTGATGCTTCATGATAATCGAGAGCTTCTTTTTTGATTGCTTGCTCACGCCAGTCCTCATCCATTTCAATCTCTCCAAGTACTTCTGGTACTGTACCGTGCTTGACCTTTGTGTGAATATTTTCCGTAGAACTACGATAGTTGAATAGTTTGTAAATTGCGAAAAAAATACAGATTTCAATGAATTACTCCCGTAACAGGAGTGCATTCGCTTCATATACCATTGAAGTTGGCTACCTTACATGAACAAACTCAACAGGGCCGTAGGCCCTGCGAATGCTGGCGCTCGAGCCCTGTTACTCGTGACCGTTATGTTGTTGGCTTCCTTAGGGCCAATTTTGTATGCACCATCCGTAAGTGCACACGAAACTGCCAATAGTACAATATGGCCAAAAGAGGGCACTGAAGATACAGGCTGGGTCCAACTAAATGCAACAGGTGCTGACCCTTTCAATGGAACCCAAGCAAGTGCTGATTGGATGTTGAACTTCGCCCCAGGGGCAATTCTTGAAAATGTTTCAATGGAAATTATGGTGGATGGTTCAGATGGAGTTTCGATACAACAACCACTATTGCTCTCACCAGACACTGGTCAAGTCTTATTCGACTGGAGAGGAAATGGTTGGCTTGGCCAGACCAACGGATTCGATGGATTGAATCCTCATCAAGGAAGACTTTCGACAAATGCAGATGTTGGAGCGACTGTTACTTTACCTTCAGGTTCTGAAATTACCGATTTCGTCCTAGAAGTTCTTGCACCAGCAGACCCTTTTACTTCACTTGAACCTGTACAATTATTCATTCGTGATTATGAAATTCACCCTGCTGATGGACGAATGTACATGGCCATTGGTAGCTATATCATCATCCTAGATGCATTGTCTTCCCCCAACATTATTGATTTATTCCAAATCAAGAATCCCGATGACGGTGATTTTGTAACTGATTTAGAAATTGATATTTCCAATAATCGGATGCTAATTACAACAGAATTTGGTAAACTTCTATCTGTAGACCTGGACGATACAAGTTGGAACCCAGACCTTCCTGCAGAACCTTCGGGCAGGGACAACTCATGGAGCCAAGTTCATGTTGCAAGTAATGGTGACATTTTTGCATTCAGTCAATCTGGAATCTTTACTTTGAATTCTGCAGGAACAGGCTGGACTCTAGAGCAGGCCAGCTCCACCACTAACTGGCCCGCTGGCCTACCTTGGAAGACTTTGGAACATAATGGGATAATTTACACCTCATTGATTGAAGGAGGAGTTGGAAGATGGGATGTTAATACTATGTCCCCTCTTTCTCCGTGGACCACTGCAAATAATCTTCACTCTGATTACATCAGTGATTTCGTAGTTGCCGGTAATCAGTTATTGATTTCCTCCTTTGACGCAGGAGTTGCTAGAAGAGATCTTTCGAGTAACTTCTGGTTAGCAACTTGGAACAGTGGCAATTGGTTATCATCCGATGAAGTTAGAGGCATGACTTATGTCAATAATCAAATTCAAATTTTGACATCTGACGCAGTTCATTCATACAACACGGCTTCAGGAACTTTTGCTACAACTACCACACTTTCTTCATTAGGTCAAGCCAATAGCGGATTAAATATTCTACATTGGCCAGCATCAGGCTCTAGAAGTCCGGTCAATGATACTGTTTTAGTGACTGATGGCAGTGCAATTCTTGCAATGCTTGAGCCTGGAAATACGCCACTTTACTCTGGAGACCTAGTTATCGGAAGTGGCCCGTATTCTGGGAATATGGGAGATGCAATGCAATTTGATGGAGTAATCTACGTAGGTAGTGGAGATTTCTTGGATAGATATTCTATTAGTCAAGCGAGGTGGCTTTCTCCAATCAATACAGGGAGTTCTATCTCTAAAATTGTAAATGATGGAGTGAATATCTTTGTTGGAACAATGGGTAGTGGGGTTCACATTATTGATTCACAAGGCAATGTTCTCGACACATGGGATACCACTGATGGCCTTCAATCTAATGATGTCACCGGCCTTGATGTTGAAGGTGATTGGGTGGCAACAATTCACCCCGAAGACGGTGCTTCGGTATTCAACAAATCGACACCCAGTTCTGTTGTCGCACTGAATGAGGGCAATAGCGAACTGGATAGTGATTCTCCAACAGGTGTGGCTATCCACAACGGTGTTGCATACATTGGAACTGCTGATGATGGATTAAACCGCTACATTATCGCCAATGACACATTCCTCGGCTCATGGGTTTCAACCGGAATAAATGATGTTGATTTCGCACCTGTAGCAATTCTTGGAACCAATCCTCAAGTTCTTCACATGGGACTACCGGGTTACGGAGTTGCACGAAAGGACCTATCAACTGGCGAAATTTTGGCCCCTCTTACAGTTATACCAAACAGAGGTAATGCTGGACCTACCGAGATACTTCCTTCCAACCAAGTATATGCCTTAGAATCCTATTCTGGCAATTCAATGCTCATCGGAACTTCAAACGGAGCGATCAGATGGGATGGAAATACTGCAACTAATCTTCCAAAGGGTAGCAGTTGGAATCTACAGCCATCCCAATTCTTTGATTTTGCAATAGATTATGGAATTTCCGGGGGCACAATTTACGCTGGAACAAACATAGGTGTTTGCCAATATTCGGTTGCAACCCTTGGCCTCAATGACTGTGTAAATGCACAAGATGGAATGCCGAACTGGGGAGTAAATGCTGTAGAATTCAACAGTACCACTGTTTTTGGAGGAACTACTAACGGAGTTGGTTTAATTGACAGGTCTTCTTTCTCTTGGACTGAAAATTGGCAAGCTGAAAATGGAGCACTAGACAATGCGTTGGTCGAAGTTATTGGAGATGTTGCATACATAGGACTCAACGAAATTGGAATTGCAAGATATGACATTCCAAACAATATTTGGTTAACCACTTGGACAGAAGACAATGTTCTAGATGATGGCAATCAGTTTGTTACCAGTTTAGTTGCAGACATTAGGCCCGGCCATATCTGGATTGGTGGAGAAGATGGTTTTCAATTAATCAATGTCACAACTGGTTCTGAAGTCTATGACATCGAAACTTCGAATTCTTTGTACTCTGGTATAAATGAGGGCCCATACGATCTTGCGATATATGGAGATACCATGTATTACCATCACCAATATTCATCAGACAGTGTTTTCAGAATTGACATTGTTAACTTCACGTCGAAATCTGCACTTGATGCAGGCGCCCAAGTTGATGAAAATGGTGGCGACGTATACGGAATGAAAATAATTGGAGATGTTCTTCACATTTCTGTTGCGAGTGGCCAGTGGTGGGACACTGAAGGTAGTGGAGGTATTGCTCTTTACAATCTAACCACAGAAACTTGGCAAGCAGAATTAATGCCGGCAGGCTCTGTAGATCGTGTGACTTCGTTTATTTCTTCCACTGGTACAAATTGGATATCTTGGGGAGATTCGAAACTTGAAGCCTTCGCTACTAATGGTAGCAAAATCGGAGAGTGGGATAATTTAGATTTCCCAATAAGAGAAATAATTGAATTCGATGGCGAAATATTGTTTGCAACAGAAGATGGTGTTGCACGTTATGATGAATCTTCAAATCAATGGTTGTCAACTTGGACTCCTGGAAACGGACTACCTTCATCTGGAGATGATGTTGTTTACGAATTGTGGACAAACGGGACAGACCTAGTGGTAGGAACTGCAAGAACCCAAGGTTGGCAAGGAATTGATGGAGAAATAATGCACCTTGATCCGAATGGTAACTGGAACTCTTGGGATGGAGGCTCCAGTGGAATCCCGAACGGATATCCAATAGGAATGGAAATGTGCGCCGGATTATTCCATGTTACCATGACTTCAAACAATGGAGGAGTTGCAAGACTTGATCTCGCAAATGGAACTACTGCATCATCTTGGACTACATCAACAAGATTAGCTGACGGAGAGGCTGCTGCAGTGGCGTGTGATGATTCAAGCGACATATTATACATCGGATATAATGATGATTCGGAACCAATCTCAAGATATGATTACAATAATGATCAGTGGTTATCAGACCTTACTTCTGCCACGCACAATATTCCAAGTGATCCTGTTTGGTGGGGAGCAATGGAGTTCGCTGGCGGCAAACTTGCTATTGGTTACGACATAGGAACTCAAGGAAGCAATGTAATTGGCGGAGGTTTGGCAATATTATCTGCCAATGGTGCCAGTGTAGGCACTGCTAGTACACTTTCTACTGGATCTGCGGTTTCTTCGGTAGATTGGTTAGGCACTCAATGGTTGATCGGACAAGCAGGAGGAACATCAGGATACTCCCACGTTGATACATTAGGGCAAGCCGGTCAGAATACAATTCATGCATTACCTAACTTAGTAAGTGGACAAGTTACTTCAATGGCTGGAAACTCAACCCATCTTTGGGTTGCTTCTTCTTCTTGGCAAAGCACTGGTTCAGGAGTATTGCAAGGTGTGAAATTAGCAAACGGTTCAGTAGAATGGCAACGAGGATGGACCATTCCTGCGAATGCGGCTGTTACCGATATCGAATTAGTTGGTACCGACTTATACCTAGCAAGTAACAATCGTGGGCTAAGAATGCTTGACACCACTACTGGTT
Organism: Candidatus Poseidoniales archaeon; assembly: GCA_003602535.1. Classification (GTDB taxonomy): domain Archaea; phylum Thermoplasmatota; class Poseidoniia; order Poseidoniales; family Poseidoniaceae; genus MGIIa-K1. The sequence continues at coordinate 1,102 of QQSA01000041.1, read as the reverse complement.
CTTTAGTAACCCTTCCAACTGGAATTCATAACTTCCAAGATGAAATAAAATTAGTTGGAGATGAATTGTATATCGGCCTTCAAGGATCAGGCGCTACATCTGCAGGAATTCAGGTGTTTAACACCACTACCAATACTTACACAGCGGGAAGATTGATTGCCGGCCTCCCTTCAAACATTATCAATTCAATTGAGACAGTAACTGTCACCGATCAGTTTGGAGCGATCCTAGAAGAAACGGTTTACATCGCTACAAATAATGGTGTTGCCAGATGGAATGCAACCGGTGAAAACTGGGAGACTGCCCTGACTGCAATTGACGGATTGCCGATTTCTTTCGTCGAAGATTTAGTAGAATTTGATGGGAAGATGTGGATGGCAACCCCTAGTGGTTTGGCAATGTATGATGAATCCAATGATACATTCACGACATTTACTACAGCGGATGGGCTAATGGGCACTTCTACGTGGGGAATAATTGGAACAACTACTACTACTACGTCAGGAGGAGTTTCTCAAACCCAACAAAGTCTATTCATTTCTCATGACGGAAGAGGAGTTGAGAGGCCTGGAATTACTCAAATGAATACTCAGAATAATGCTGTGATAGCACAACATCAATTCGATCAACTGCCTTCGAATTCTGTTACCGCAGTAACCGCTGATTCATGGGGAGTTCATATAGCGACTACAAACGGCCCTCTTGTACACTGGGTAAGGAGTACTGGCCAGTTTAATTCTGGAGTCAACATATTCTCGATGGAAGAATGGCCGGTTTACAGTATGCGTTCTGATGGAACACACCTGATTGCAATCGGAGAAAATGGAGCTACTGTTTTACAGGCGGGATTGAATGGAAACTCGGTTGTTGATAGATTCTATGCATCAGAAGCGACTGGAGGCAGTGTAATTACAAACTCATATGTTGTAATTTCAACTAATGATGGATTAAAGGTTTGGACTCTAAACTCGGGAGAAGAATTGTCCTCTACTACTCTAAGAAGAGCTGACCCCTTATCATTAGGATTTGAATTGCAATTCCAAGATGTCACCAATTACACTCACCCGGGAATGCAAGTGGTACTAGTTGAATCTAGTAATGC
>QQSA01000040.1:2219-7888 GCA_003602535.1 Candidatus Poseidoniales archaeon | reverse complement strand
CGTTGGGTTCACCTAATTTTTGGATTTTGTTTCTCGATCTATTTTGGAGCTATAACCTTCAATAATGATATTGATTTCTGGGATGATCAGCCTTGGGTTACAATGACTATGGGAACGGTTATTCTTGGAATAGTATTCTGGACTGGAATCATCAAGTGGCAATTACCGAGAATAAAGAAATGGAATCGTAAACGCAAGAAAAAAGCAGCTTCTATTGAATAATTCAAGTTGCTGCAAGGCTATGCTAGGTGATAGAAGTGAGGAATATGAGATCAGACTTCACTTTCTCTAGGTTCAACATCTGAAACCGGTGGCAAATCAAGTTGAGTGCGTTTAATGCTAGCTCTTAACTGAGTTAAGTCACCGTAACAGATCAATGAATCACGGAATCTCAATTGTAAATCAGGCTCCGGATTCCAAATCAAATCACCAGCTCTAGATAGTGCGAAAACTGGCATTTCACCTTTGAAAATTTCACTGATTGGTGACCCGATAAGATGTGGATGGTTTCTCAAGTGTACAGACAGAACTCCTTGTCCAGGAATTGTCTTCAGCAACTGATCGACATTTACTTCATTAAAATCGCATTCAGATAACACGTTGTCTATTATTGCGCCAGCTACATTGACTCCACTTGCTTTCTCGATGCCTTCTAATCCTGGTGATGAATTTACTTCTAAAACTAGAGGCCCATCATTTCCTTCCAGAAGGTCGACTCCTGCAACATTCAATCCCAGAACTCTGGCTGCTCTGCATGCCACTTCTGCATATTCATCACTGATTTCTACTCTCTCAACAGTACCGTTTAGATGGTAATTTGAACGGAATTCTCTGCCTCTAGCCTTTCTGCGCATACTAGCAACAACTTTGCCACCAACAACCAATGCCCGGATATCTTTACCGTGACTTTCTGCAATGTATTCTTGGATTAATACGGCTTTACCGGTAACTAATAGCCCTTGAACAAGATTTCTAGTTTCGTGTATGGTATGCCTTAGGAAAACACCCTGACCCTGAGTGCCTTGAGTTACCTTCACCACTGCAGGAAGCCCACCGACGGCTTCGATTGCCCTCTCAATATCTTTCATATCGCGAACATAAGCAGTTCTTGGCGTAGGTATGCGGTTTCTTGTTAAAATTTGAGAAGAGTGTAACTTATCTCTACTTTGCAAAATTCCTTGGCTAGTATTCGCAGTCCATACATCGAGTTGTTCTAAATGACGTAAAACTGAAACTCCGTGCTTAGTAATCGAGTGCCCAATACGTGGAATTACAGCATCATAATCGAATTTTTGTCCCTTGTGCATAATGGCAATATCTTGATCTGCTACAAACAAAGAAAACTGCATAGGGTCCAAAACTGCAACATCAACATCGCGCAACCTTGCTTCTTCAACTAGACGTCGAGTACTGTATAGTCGCGGTCCTCGCGACAATACTGCTAGTCTAGTTGTCATGTTACTAGGTGAAAACCTAACCTTTTTGAGTCCTTTGCTGAAAATGAACCATCGTTTACTTCAAGTTCTAATTGGTAATGGGACAGCCATGACCGATGAAGTTGTAGAAGAACCAACGGTTGAATCTCAAGAGGAAGAAGTTCCTGAGTTGACTCTAGAAGAACACCAACAAGCGCTTAAGAGATCTCGATGGAATGTCTTCATGTACCTTGGTATTGCTGCTTTACTATTCGCTTTTGCACTTTATCCATTTGTCAATACATCTCTAGAAGTTGATCAGAAAAAGGTCGATTTTGAAACCGGTTATTTGTTTGGAGCTCCTATTGCCGGTGAAGATTTTTCAGATATTCCTGCCGACATCACCATTTCGGTAAATGATATTCCAGCAGATACAGAAAAAATCGAGGTTTTTGTTGTCGAAGCAGATACTTGTAGTGATTTTACTGTCGCTGATGTGCAAGAAGATTTGTATTCGGGTAAATCTGAATTCCCGAACTGGTATTGGATGATTGAAAATCCGAAAGAAGGTAAAGTCTACGAAGAAGAGTTCGTCCTAGATCCAGGCACCTATTGTATTGAGGTTTTCATAGATGGTGCTAATCAAAAAGATGTAATTGTAGACATAGATATCTATCCAACTCAAAAACCATTAGCAGCATTAGGTGTTATTTGCTTACTAATGTCGGCATTCGCATTTATTGGAGCGCAGAAGAATGGTAAATTTGTGAAGAGTCTTATCGAACCAAAACCAGAATCTGTAGAACAAAGTGTACTATCCCAAACATCTTCTGAAAGAATTAGCGCAGGGCCTAGCGGACCTCCGACTGCAGCAGGGCCAACCGGGCCACCTGCTGCTGGGCCAACTGGGCCACCGGCTGCAGGGCCAACTGGGTCTCCTGTTGAAACAGCTGTAGAACCTGCTCCTGAAGTTGCTCCTGCTGAACAGCCGGCAATTGAATCACCTGTTGTGGAAAATCAAGATGTGTATGAAGACCAAGGCAATGGCTGGTTCTTCCGTAAATTACCAGATGGAACATATGACCAGACAGTGTATACTGTAGTTGATGGACAATATGCCCCGTATGTTGACCCTAATGCCTGAGATTGGCCCTAAAGGGCCACATCTAGCCCCATCCTTGAAAGAGGTTGAAGTATCCGTCTATAATGATGAGTGAGCCAAATTCGTATGTCTCATCTTCGCACACTGTGGCCGAATTGAAGGCTATGTGCAAAGAAAACGGCCTCTCAGTCGCTGGCCGTAAAGCCGATTTAATCACTCGTTTAGAGAATTTATTCAATGAAGATTCAATTTCTTTAGAAGAGGTTGAAACGGTACCATTACCCGATGTAGAAGATACCTCAGAAATTGAGGAAGAGATTTTGGTTGCGGAATTTATCGAAGCCGAAGTTATCGAAGAGGCTGCTGATATTACTACGGTTGATAAAGTGCTAGCAGGTAAATCCACTACTCTGCAAGAACAGATAATGAATCCTAAGGTTCTTGCAGTATTGTTAGCAATTATTGTTGCAGGTGGCGGTTGGTATTGGTACATCAGCAATCAATTGCAACCTTTCACAGCAGATGATCTAAGATATGGAGATTCAATGGAGTACAATATTCTGAATGGTGAAATCGATGCTACAGGAGAATATGTTGATTTTGTTAGAGAAAACATTGATTCTGATGAATTGAAAGATGCATGTCGCTTACAATTAGAATTCGATGGAATAGGAACAACCTCCATAACAAATGGTGGTGCGAATGAATTAGATTCTCAAGCAGATGATTCATTATTAGGCGCAGTTAGAGCAACCGGGGCTTATGGAAATGAAGATTGGTTAGCGGTTGAAAAGGTCCAGACTAGAAGCTTTGATTCTTTTACTGTATCTCGTTATATTCCAAATCCACTAACTGACGATTGTATGGATAACCCAACCGGCGGCTTAGGTGGCACACTAGATTTCGATACCAAGTCTTGGACAGAAATATCTGAAAGAAATGTTATCTCAACTCAAGCAGATTGGAGGTTAAATCTTGATGGAAATTATTCGCAAGGAACTACAATGTCGTATGGATTAGGAGGCTTGCTTGGACTGTTAGATGATTTGTCTCCAGGACTAGCGATTATCGTTTCACCAGTCGAGTTACGTGATATGGTCGGGACTAAGCTGATAGATACTGATGCTAATGGCACATATCTAGGATGGGATTGGAGAGTCACAGGAACCGAACTACTAGGCGATGAAGAGGTGTGGAAGATTTCCATGGAAAACAGCCAAATCAGAGATAACTGCTTTGGATATGCAATGATCAATTTGTGGGTTGAGGAAGATTCGCCATGGGCAATTGAACAAACTGTTGATATCCAGATATCTGGTGATGAGGGAGACAAATCTTCTTGTGGCAGTTTTTCCAAAGAATTTGCAGATTTTGTGCTACCCGAGGGCTCCCTATCACTCGAATTAGAAATGTCAAAAACAAGTTTGATTAGAGGCGAGAAGTTACTAGATCTAGGTAGAAGTTACCAATCTCCTAGAGCGGTTAATGATGTTCCAACCACTGAGGAATTAATCGATTGGGGTACTTACGAATTGCATATGCCAGACAATAGCAGTCTTCGTTCAAATTCGTTAGAAGCGGCAGTTGCGTGCTTGTCCTCATCGAATATGCCCGAAGCAGTTGCAGCAAATGCAGCATTGAATGATGACGGTTATATTTGGCGAGCAAGGGATGATCGTAATACCGAATCCGGGGCAACTCGCTGGAATTTATCATGGGTTAGCATAGACCCAAATTCAGGCTGGGTCGAATTAGAGATTACAGGCAACCCCAGCAGTTCAAATTGTACGTATATTGGGCATGGAGGTTATGACGACACGGTTTCTCATAGTCGAGAAGATATTCCTAAGATTTTGAGTATTAACATGTTAGAGGAGCGCCTGACAAAAGAAGGCCGATTTTCAAATCTTATTGGTGATGATGGTTTCTTTACATCATCAGGCCAATATCACCCAGAAACTAGAATTGGAATTTTCGTAGTGACTCCAGATGGCGATTACACAGATATATTGAACAGTCTAAATTCTGGTGACACAGGAGCCACCACATTAGACATGACTCGTTCATGGACCTCTTCCAGTGGCGGCAAACAGTGGGACAACACTCTATCTTTAGCAATGGATGCAACTACCGGTAAGGTCGTTGGATGGAATTTGATTCAAACGATTGCGTGAGGTGTTATATTGAGTGGCAGAGGATTGGACCATCTCCTTGAGCAAAATGAGACCAATCTTGGTTTTCTTTCGGCCTATGGTGGCGGTGAATCTTCCGAAGAATTGCTAGCTTTGATTCAAGAAGCAATAACTGATGAGATGAAGATAAAGGTCAATACCGAAGGAGTTTCGTTCAATTTGAAAGCAAAAAACCTGCCATTAGTTCCTTCAGATATCAATCGTAGAGGATTTCTAAATGGTAAATTAAATTCTAACGGAGTAACTGTGACAATTACAGATTTTGGACCAGAACAAAGGCGATTTATCGAACGACTCGTAGAATTTATTCGTAGCGAATAAACGCTGCCATTGCAATAGTTCCTGCTGTGGCAATGATTCCTAATGCAGGCAATGAATCATCATCGTCTTCCTTCTTTTCTTCTTCTACAGTCTCAGCCTCAGGGCAGCCATTTCCACCCCATTCTCCATCGTGATACCAACAATCAGACCAAGTTTTGTAGAAACCGGATGATGGGAACTTTTCTGTTGTATCATTGTCATCGGTATAATTTGCAGTAACTCTCCAATTCACATAAGAATGATCTTCTATTGTAGTTACTCCTGACGTGAATGTCTTGTTGTCTTCGGTCAGGATTGTCGCTTGTGAAGGTGCGAAGCAAACGCCTTCATTATTGCAAATTTGAGTAGTAAGCGTAAATGTTGTATTATTATTGTAAGCAGCATCATTGAGGGTCATTGTGATATTCCAATCTTCTAAATCAGTGGTATTTACTGTGTGATTTAATGATTCAAAGATTGTATCTTCAATAACCGGTTCAACATTAACTCCACCTTCTACATCTGCCGCAGATGACGGCATAATCAATGCTAAACTAACAAAAATGCAAACTAGATATCGCGCCTTCACAATTCCATCTCCCATAATTCATCACCAACCCAATGGATGTTCTTCAATCCCTTACCTTTCGATTCGGCGAT
>QQSA01000040.1:0-2212 GCA_003602535.1 Candidatus Poseidoniales archaeon | reverse complement strand
TCACCATCCTTTGTAGCCCATCCTATTGCTAGTGGGCGTTTATGGGTTTGGTCTCTAACCCATACTAAATCCCCTTCAGAAATGCTTTGATCTGCAGAATGAATACCTGCCACCATACAATCTGCTCCTTTCATCAGAAATGGAATTGCTCCATGATCGACTTCAACAAATCTCTTTTCACAAGGGTATGAAAGGAAACCTCGTAATGTCAAGAATACGACTCTTTCATCATCAGGACTCATCAATTCAACTGCCAGAGGTACTCTATCTACTAATACCATCTTCCAAGGACCATAGTCGGCCATTTCTAAAAACGCACCATCTACTGCTAAGTCGATACCCAGTGCCTCTTCCAAATCTTTGAGAAGTGGTGCGATGTTCTTCCTTCGAACAGGGCGCCTCTTCTTGATTTGCCAATCCTTGGCCATGGCTGGGCCTAATCATTCACAGGTTTGACCCTTCGGTTTGATGTGCTTGACACTCTTCGGATAAACATGGACGTATGGTGCGCCATCAGAACTTACCCAAAACACGCTGAAGAGTTGGGGAATCCAATCCCCCAAGAACCGGTATTCTTTTTGAAATCGAGTTCAAGTGTTATCGGTTTCGACAAAATAGACTCATGCGATGGCGATGTGCACCATGAAATCGAATTGGTTCTAAAAATTGGACAGGATTTGATGCCCGTACAGATGGCATTGGGATTGGATTTAACCAAAAGAAGCGTACAAGATCGACTCAAAGCAGAAGGATTACCATGGGCGGAAGCTAAAGCATTCACAGGTAGTTCTGTAATTGGAGATTGGGTTGATTACAATCCAAATGTAGAATATTCACTCAAAATAAATGATAATGAAGTGCAAAGAGGTTCACTGTCAGAGATGAGTTGGACACCTGGTGAATTAATCGACAAACTTTCCGCTTGGGCTTCAATAAAGGCAGGTGACGTATTGTTTACCGGAACGCCAGCCGGAGTTGGCCCATTAATGCCCGGAGATGCGGTTACAGCCTCGCTGTACCTCGATGGCGATAGTATCGATGAGCAGTCAGCGGTCTGTGTTTGATGCATACCTTTCAAATATGAACGGCTGGTCGCCGAGGCGCTGGAGACAATAATATGGCACAGTGGCACGGAATCTCTCGTCGCAAGTCAACTGGTGGACGTCGCGTTCCTTCTCGAGGAAAGCGCAGCACTGAAATTTCCTCTGAGAAGCAATTCGCTCTGATCGGAGAACCTAAGCGTAAAATCTACCGTAAGACCGGTGGAAACACACTTGTCCGTGTTCTTTCAGAAAACCGTTGCACTGTTAACGGAAAGGATGGAAAGTCCTCCATTGCAACAATTACCAACGTCGTAAAGAATGACGCAAATCCAAACTACATTCGTCGTAACATCCTAACCAAGGGTGCCGTTGTTGAGACCGATAAGGGACAGGTCAAGATTACCTCTCGCCCAGGACACGATGGTGTTCTGAACGGGGTCGTTCTTTGAATGGGTTCAAAACCAACCACCCACTGAGGGGTTGACATGGACCACAATCCTGACCGCATTGCTGTCTGGCCTGGCTACTTCAATGCCAAGACTAGTCGTCGTAGTGGTCGCCGAGTTCCACGTGATTCTAGTGTGCTCAAACCAGACTTGGAAGGACTATTCATTGCATCTAGGGCATTAGGCCTAAGAAAGATTAAGCGCGAGGAAAGGGTTTCACATCCGAACCGCCCTCATGGAAAGGAAGGACGGCTATGGGTTTCGAAAAAAGGTGCAAATGAATCGATTGGAGCTTCTACTAAAGAAGAGATACTCCAACTGATTGGTGGCCAATGGAGACAAATGCAGAAAGATCAACGCAATGATGAGAAAGAAGCTCAAAAGCGAGGTCCTAAGGTCGGTGACAAACGCGCTCGTTCTCAACGTAAAGGTGCAAACAAAGCTCGTGCAGCTCAAGCACGGGCTCAACGTAGCCAAAAGCGTCGCCGCTGATTTCATAGGCAAGGAATCTGTTAATTTAGAATGCCAAGCAATACTCGAATCGCTAAAACCAATTTATCGCTAATAATAATAGGCTTCTCTGAAAATTTCAGTGTATGAAAAACGGACGCTTGTTAGCAATACTTCTGGCAACTACACTAGTTCTTGCCGGATGTACAACGGAGGATACAGATGAAGACCCTGAATATTCGTTTGATTTTGAAGGGTCAGATTCAGTAGCAG
>QQSA01000004.1:16885-36850 GCA_003602535.1 Candidatus Poseidoniales archaeon | reverse complement strand
AGATCATCTAAATCCAACATACTTGGAACTGAATTTGTTGGTTTCTGAATTGGGTTTGTTCTTTCAGTATCTGGCTTTACATCATCAGGTAATGCAACATTTGCCGTGTGTGGCTTACTGAAATTACCTGCTGAAATCTCATCGGCTAAATTATCTAAACGCTTCTTTGTTGCCAAGTTGTCATGATAATCTAACACTGTATTCGCTGCCCCCACTAATTCAGAATCAACCGGAGCGGAAGTTTGCTTTTTTGGGCCGCTCACACTTTCGAACATTCCAGTGAATACTTCTGACGGAATATTCGGCGATTGGGCTAATTCTGGTACAGGTTGTTTTTTCTCAGCGAATTCAGCCATCCAGTCATCTGACGATTTGTCTTCTTGTGCAGGAGGGGCTAGAAGCGCAGCATCTTCCAATCTTTTTAGCCTATCTTTCATAGATTTGTTAATCATTAATCCACCGATACACACCGCTAATACCATCCATTTCCAAATCCACAATATTGCTCCAAGATTGTAAATCATTTTACCTAACGATTCGAAGGTGCTTGCCTCTTCATCAATTGTTTCAATAGCGTCAAATGATGAGTTTGCAGAATATGTGAATGGCTTGTCATCAGCTAATCTACTGTTAGCAGTTATATTCAGGTAAAATATGTCATCAGACTGTTGTTGGTCAGGTAAATCCGCCCATGCCCTAAATGTGAAATCCTCGCCTTTGCTGATATTCATAATTTCAAATGATCTTATGTTAGAACTTCCATCTTCATAAATTGAGTTTTTAGGCGGTATAAAGCTCATGTCTGTGAAATAAGAGGAAGACATTCGTACGATTAATCCGTCTGCAGTATTACCATTATTTCTCATTGTTATCGCAATTTCTAATTTTCCATCACTAACCGATTTCTGAGCATCTTCCCAAATCCAATTAACATATGGTGCAGTAGATGATGTGATGATCTTTGAGTCAAGAACTAAGCCATCGATACGATGGAGTTCCAATTTGACTGAAGCAGGAAGTAAACCGTCTGAATTTTCAAAGGGAGTCATGTTTAGCGGAATATTGTTGCTAATCTCACCCTTCGATAAACCGGTATTACTAGTGTCTATTTCGAAGGACATACCTGTTTCATCAGTCAAGTGAAGTTTGTATTCCTCATAGAAATTGCCTGTGTTTTCAATCTGTACCATTTTTTGGCATGTCTTGTTCCATTCGATGGATGAACATGACGTTTCATCTATTGATAAAATTCCACTTCGGTTCCATATTATCTCAGATGAAACCATAATCGTGTTTGATCTCTGTTGAAACGCTTGAGGTCTAACAATCAATCCAATTTCAATTTCATCGTCATTAATGTTCGGAGCTTCAAATCCAATTTCGATTACTCGAGATTCATTCGGAGCCAGAACACGAAATTCGAATGCATTGAATAAGGCAATAGTCCAACCATCAGATTCGATTCGATCATCATTTACCGCACCTAGTTCTAATGACGCGTCTAAATATGTGTCTACATTGCCATTATTTCTAACTGTGACTTCTATTCTTCCATTGTCGCCGGGATTGAGTACTAATTGTTCGCCTACATCATCAATTGTCAAATTATGGAATGTTTGCATTTCTAGACTAAAATTCCAACTTGAAATCCTTTTGTCCAAACTCGATTCAGCTTCCAAACTGAAAGTAGGACCTGTGCCTGCTAACGGCGCTCCGTCTTTGACAACGGGAGTGATTATCCAAAAAGTGATGAAAATATCTTCACCATCTTCAAGATCGATATGAACCTCGTTATCCCCATTAGCATCATCAACAAATCCATATTGCCAATCGGATTCAGTACTCATCCTAATCTTAGCCATGTCAGCAAAACCAGCGGTATTAGAAATGTTAACTGCTAAACTAGTATTGACATTTTGTTGAACGTAAAAAGAGGATCCATCATTCGCACCAAAATTAAGATTTGACCACCTGGATATCATCACTTCAACTTCATATGTCTCCATCCATTCAGGTGCTTCTTGACAAGTGATGTCTAATGAAAAATTAATATTTTCATAATTTGAATTAGGATTTGCGACTACATTGATATTCATCTCTCCTAATCTTCCTGATGCAACCCGTGTCCAATCAGTTGGAATGTCAATAATTGATAGGTTGGAATGAGATTGGTTAACTTCAATTTTGAAATGTCTCTCATCGCCTACAATATTGTGCCATGCGATTCTAAAAGGAACAGTTTCTCCAGGGTGTACAACCACTTCATCCTCGATGAAAAAGTCGAATGGTTTTTCATTTGCACTTACTGATATCTGAGGAATTATCATCAAGATGAATAATACCCAAAATACACGGCGCATGTATTCTGCAACGGGACTTGCCTTTCAATAGAGCGGAACACCTGTTCATGATTTTTTACAGGATATGTTGAGAAACAAAATGGTATATACTAAGTCAAAAGCGTTGGGGGCAATGCAAAGAAAAACTGTTAGTTTGCTCGTAGCCTTACTGATGTTGTCCGCAGTGCCACTAAATGTGTCTGCTGATGAAAATGATGACATACCAACCAATGCTTCAGCCACAGGAGTTCACAACTCATTGGTGGCTGCTTTGGCCCATGCTGATTTAGTGACCACTCTACAAGGTGACGGTCCATTCACAGTGTTTGCGCCAACCGATGATGCGTTCGCAGCAGCGGGAATCAATTTGAGTGATTTTAATGATGACGAAATGAACTCCACATTGACTACAATTCTTCTCTACCATGTTTACGCTGGAGAGGTGTTAGCAGCTGATGTTACTGATGGATTGACTGTCAATATGATCAACGGTCTTCCAGCAACATTTGGAGTTGCGAATGGTGAGGTTACAGTTGGCGATGCCAAGGTAACTACTGCAGATGTTATGTCGAGTAACGGAGTAATTCACGTAATCGATACGGTACTCATGCCAAGCGAATGGCAAATTTTGGCTGTCGAAGGAATGTCCATGTTTGACACAGACGGAGATAGCATGGTAACTTGGGACGAATTTGATGCTTACATCGCAACAGACGGCGGATGGGGCAGTGATGAAGAAAAGAGTACTTCGCAATCTAATTTCAACGTTTCAGATACCAATGGTGATATGATGCTAGACCTGAACGAACTAGTAACATTCGCAGAGCTAGAAAACCCTGAGATGCCAGACATCCCTACAATTGCTTCAGAAACCGGAATTCACGATTCATTAGTGGCGGCAGTAGTACAAGCAGGTTTACTGGAGACACTACAGAGTGATGGTCCATTCACAGTGTTCGCACCAACAGATGAAGCATTCACAAATGCTGGTATCGATCTTAATGACTTCAGTTCCGATGAGGCGATTGCAACGCTAGCTGATATTCTGCTCTATCACGTAGTTTCAGGCGAAGTTACTTCTGACATGCTTTCAGATGGAATGACTGCAACTATGGCTAACGGAGACGACGTCTCCTTTACAGTCAACAGCGATGGCGTGATGGTAAATGATGCAACTGTTACTGTGGCTGATGTCGAAGCAAGCAATGGAGTAATCCATGTTATTGATACTGTGCTAATGCCTCCCGAAGAACCTAGTTCTCCGGACATTACCGAAGTCGCATCCGGAACAGGAGTTCACACTTCGTTAGTGGCAGCGATTGTACAAGCAGGTTTGCTTGAAACACTTCAAGGCGACGGCCCATACACTGTATTTGCACCTACAGATGAAGCATTTACTAATGCAGGTGTAGACTTAGCAGACTTTGAAGGTGATGACGGAGTAGCAGCATTAGCAAATATTCTGGCATACCATGTTGCTATGGGTGTTGTAACTTCTGATGCATTATCTGACGGAATGTCGGTAACCATGTTGAATCAGGAAACCACCACTATCACAATCGATTCAAATGGAGTGATGGTAAACGACGCAACGGTTACTGCAGCTGATGTTATGGCTAGTAACGGTGTTATTCATGTGATTGATACTGTATTGATGCCAGAGGTGGGTCCTGAAGGAGAAATTTGTTACAACATGATTACTCACACAATAGTTCCAGGGGCGGATAAATCATCATGTGAATCATACATGTATGTCGAAGATTACGAAGTCCAGGGGCAATCGATCACAGGATGTTACAACATGATTACCCATCAAGTTACAGATGTAAGCCCAGAAGTTTGTGGAGGATACATGTGGACTGCAGCAGTGAATCTAGTTACAACTGCTTCCGCAACTACAATCCATAGCTCCCTTGTTGCTGCATTATCATTAGCAGACTTAGCTACAACATTACAGGGAGATGGACCTTACACTGTTTTTGCTCCTACAGACGAAGCATTTGCATCTGCTGGTATCGATCTTAATGATTTCAGTTCCGAAGAGGAGATTGCAACACTTGCTGACATTCTTCTCTACCATGTTGTTGCTGCTGAAATCATGTCTTCTGATTTGAATCCAGGAATGACCACAGTTGTTGCAGCAAATGGAGATGATTTGATGGTTCATGTAACTGACTCCGGAGTCATGATTGGCTCTGAGATGGCAATGGTTACCTTAGCTGATGTTCCGGCAAGCAATGGAGTAATACATGTCATCGACAAGGTGTTAATGCCTCCTGCTGAACAGGTCGATGATAACGAAACCTCAGATGTAAATTGTGATTTAACAATTGGAATCTCATCGGATGGCTATGCATTTTCACCAGCATCAGTTACGATCGATGTCGGTCAGACAGTTTGTTGGAAATGGACAGATGAAAGCATGGCTCACAATGTGAAAGAGGTAGATGGAATGAAATCTGATACATTTGTTGACGGCGGCGTTAGTTCAGGAGAAGCTTCTACTACAGTTGACTTCTATCACACATTTACAGAAGATACAACATTCTACTATGCATGTGAACCGCATATTTCTGTAGATATGTTCGGAAAAATTACTGTGGGTGATGGAGGATATGATTCCTCTAGTGATGATGAAGATGATGACAGTGACAATAATACACCTGGTTTCCTTGGAATCACCATGATATTAGCGACCTTAGGTGCAGTAGCCTTCGCTAGATCAAACCGTGATGAAGAGTGATACGTTGAATTGGAAGAGGCTAGCAGCTACAGTCGCGATTTTACTCGTGGCTGTAGCTGCAATTTGGACATATATGGTTAAGACATATGAGTCTGAATTAGGAACTTCCAATGTGATATTGGTTGAAGAATCTGGAACGATCCTAGATGCTAATTCGAATAATGAATTACTACGATTGTCATTTGATGAAGATGCTGATGACCTTCTATGGTCGTCATTAGAGATTACTCTTGTGATCGATGGTGAATCAAATTCATGTTCATTTGGTTCTCAGTCAAATTCTGATCAAACAACTGGCAAAGTGTCACCCAAATTAGGGGCAGATGGGTTAACATTTACCACCATCATAGACTCAACAGATGATGAGGAATATACCTATTTCGATCTTTCTCAGCAAGAAGAAGTTGATGAAGAAAATCATTGGATGAGGTTTTCTTCAACTGATATCTATCTCAGTGAAGGTATAACTTGGGCCTTCATTGAAGGTGAAGATTTTGGTGATATTTTCGAAGTTCCAGAAATTGAAATGGATGAAGATACCGATGAGCGATTAGAGTGGTACACTTATGACATGTCAGTTCACAGAGTTAATCCTAATGATGGTGTCTACATCCTAGAAGAAAATGATTCATGGTACAAAGTAAAATTCCTAACATATTACAACGAGGATGACGAAAGCAGACACCCTACAATGCAGATTGCTGCATTAAATGGCACCGTTTTCCCAGCATTGTCAAATCCTGAAATTGTTGTTCCATCTCCTTGTAAGATAATTACAGAAGATCCTGATCTGAAATATTGGGATGCAGATGAATCGATTACATTAATTGAAAACGGTATAGATTTGTGTGACAAATCCTGTGCTATTGAAATTGAGGTTAAATTTGAAACTATTTCTGTTGAAATTGAACCCTCAGAGATTGAAATCTGATTAATGAACTGGATCGCTTACCACACTTGATAGTGCATTCATGTCTATCTGAGCACCACTCATCGGTACATTAAGGTCAAAAGATTCTGAAATATTTGGGTCGATTTCTCCACACTGGCCAATTGTGACTCCATTGACCATTATAGCTGCAGAACGACCCGATAACCAAGGTCCATTTTCAATAGGTTCGAGGGTCCAATCACTACAGCCAATGTCGCGCATTAAACCTTGAATTCTACCTCTCAGCGATGCGAAGCCACCAGATTTTTCAGCTACCAAAAATGCGACTCTATCGCGATTTTTGTGATCGATAACTACAGTCCCAAGTTCGTAAACCCCCTGGGGTAAATCGTGATGTCTATTGGCTGCAAGAAGTCGCATCAATCCAGGCAAAATATTCTGTCTGAGAATTGTATGTTCTGTAGTAATTGGGTTAGTCATTCTAGTGGCTTCACCATCTGGCTTCCAACGCATTAAATCAAATTGGTCTTTATCATTTGACAGTGTTAGTGATTGAATTTGAATCAGGCCAAGTCCTTGCAAGGCTTCACGCACTCGCCTTCGAATTTGTCCGTCACTTCTTGGAATAGCAGTAAGTGGGGCTTTAGGTACATCATATGATAAATCATCATATCCATGTCCTATTGCAATCTCTTCAACCAAATCTATTGGATGCAATATGTCAAAACGCCATCTTGGCATTGATATTGACAGAGTTCCATTAGTATCGCCATTGTATATGCCTCCCATTCGCGATATAGCAGTCTCAATTTGATCATCAGTGAAACTATTTCCTAGAATTCCTTCAACCAAATCTCGCTGGACTTTGTGTTCAACTGGCATCCCATTTAGACTCCAATCTTTCCCATCACAACCATTGACTCTTACAGATTCAATTTGTCCTCCGAGTATCGATAACTGTAAGCAAATAAGCATTAATGATGATTCACAAGCACGTATGTCTAGGCCTGTTACATCAATCAATATGTCGCGAGTGGTAGTAGTTACAGTGGTATGTTCTCCATTAATAATTGGGGGGAATGATAGCACTGAGTCGTTCGAATCCAATATAATCGGGACTTTTTCCATACCCTGTAGCAGGTGTGCATAGTCCACACCTTTAGGATGTTTTTCGAGAATTTCATCAATTGACATTTCATGTTCCATTGCAAGCGGAATAAATGAATGGTCACGGTCTACTGCTTCAACCCTGAAGGGAGGCGAAATCTTTGCCAAATCATGGACGCCAATTGATGCTCTTTTCCTACCACGGCCTAAAGCGAAGTGCAATTTTTCTTGATGGTCCATCAATCGCTTGATAATGTCTTCATCAATATTTAGCCCTCTTACTACTGCACACAATATTACAGGGCGAATAGTAGACAGTGCTGGTGAAACTTTCATCGAGATAGTACCCGGCTTAATCGGTAATCTCGGATTAGGTGGTGAATTGTGTAGGAATGGCATCATTCCGTGAAACAATGTTTCAGGAGATAGTAAATCAGGTCTATCAGGAAATATCTCAATGTCTAGGATTTCATCATTACAAGTATCAATATCAGTTCCCATCAATGGTAGTCTAAATGCTAAATCTTCTACATCGTGAACTCTGCCACGAGATTCAACCAATTTACGAAGTAAACTTTGTTCAACATTGATGGTTGGCATTTAATCACCTTGCGAACCAATGAGGCATAGGACGGTCATAACCTGCAAGCCTTAGTCCACTGACCGCAGCAGTATCCTGATCACATGCTCTCAAATTTGCTCTGGTTAGAGAATCAATAGAAGCTAATCCTAAGCGGTTAAGGTGCGCTGATAATCCTGCAGTTACTTGTGCAATCCAACCAGCAATATTTTCGTCTGGAGCAGGACAGATGGTGAATGAAACATTAGATGCACACAATACGGCTAAGTCCTCACTTGTAGCAGCCCATGGTAACCAGATTGATGCACTACAGTCGTCTTCCATTGTAGATGCAGATCTTCCAACCATTGGCAATGTTGCAGCAGCACAAATTCCACTTCCATCATCTAATACACTAATCGCTCCATCTGCTCCGTGATGTTGCGCATCAGCATGCAATGAAGCGGTTTGACCAACTCCTCTAATCATTAAGATCTTTGATTGCAGCCCTGCGATGCATTTTAGTGCTACGATTAATCCATCAATTGCGGCTCCATCGAGTCTAGGCATTGAATCTAAATCGATTGCGAATCCTGCTGCAGATTGTACCAATTGAACAGCATCTGCAAGATTGTTTGAATCGATAATTACAATATCACAATCTCTAGGGTTTTCTCGTACCAAGCATGGATGGAATAAATCATCTTGAACTCCAGTAGGGATGTAAGGAAGTAAGGGTATTGGCAATGCCAGGGCATCTTCGTTTCCTATTAATGCGACAGTATCGCATGTGGCATGCATAGGAAGATGGTTGGTAGTTGTAGGAAGCAAAGCAATTCCTGATAAATCCTCTTTGCAAGATGACATTATTGCTTCTACAGAATCGCCGTCAGATTCTAAACATACAGCATCTGCAGGTATATGCAAATCAGAATCACCCAATATCTTGTTTATTTTAGTGACTTCAGTTTTCTCAAGTGGCCGCAATTTGACTCCCGGTGGCGGTGAAGGGCAGCGTCCATTGATGATAATTCGGCCACCTTTCATCCCAGCTCCGGGGTCTCCTCCAACATCTCCATGAACGACAATATCTCCGCCGCTCATGCCTCCTCCGATTCTAATTCCAGAATCTCCTCTGATTACGAGTAGACCACCTGTCATCATTGCTCCAGCATCATCACCTGCTCCGTCAAGAATTGTTATTCGTCCACTTCTTTGTCCATATCCTGCACAAGCTCCAGCGGTCCTTTCACAAGTAATATTGTTGCCATTATTACCTGCTCCTAAGAATGTTCCAACATCACCTTGGTGGGTATATGTCCCACCTTGTCCAAAAGCTGCGGTGAATGGACCCAAATATCCTAAACTTCTCACCTTAGATCCATCAGGTAAATTCGGGCATAATCCTAATTCACCATCTTTGGGTACCGGCTCTCCTCCAGTAGTCCAACCAATGCGCAGTACAATGTTTCTTTCAAGAGCTTTTTCAAGTTGCTTTGGCAATCTCGAATTGATGCTCATCGAACTCGCAACTATGTCATCAATAGCAGCCATTACCCCTCGGGGTATGTTCTCTTTCATCAACAGTTTGCTTCTAAGTTGAACTAAGAGGCGCGAAGCAAGGTTCATGTGAGGGGCGCGAAGGCAGGTACATTGGGAGCCTCATGACAATCAAGGTTGCAATCAATGGGTACGGTACAATTGGTAAGAGAGTTGCAGATGCTGTAGCATGTCAAAATGATATGGAAATTATTGGTGTAACCAAGACGCGTCCCTCGTTTGGCTGTGATTTAGCAGTTCGAAAGGGTTATCCTCTTTACTGCACATTCGATGATTCTGAGAGAATTGCAGCATTTGCAGAAGCGGGATATGATTGCCATGGCGGATTGACTGATTTATTGGCAGTTGCAGATGTAGTTGTAGATTGCTCCCCTGGAAAGATGGGAGCAGATAACAAATCAAAATATCAAGCAGCCGGGGTTAAATGGATTTTCCAAGGCGGAGAAAAGCATGCTATGACTGGTATGTCTTACACATCCTGCGCCAATCATTCTGCTAATCTCAACGTTGAAGGAACTCGCGTTGTTTCATGTAATACAACTGGACTTTCGAGAACACTAGTTCCATTGTACGAACATTGTGGGGAACTCTCTGTAGAGTGTACTATGATACGACGTGCAGCAGATCCTGGAGATTCAAAGAAAGGGCCAATTAATGCAATCAAACCGGTTCTAAAGGTTCCAAGCCACCACGGTCCTGATGTAATGACCGTTAAACCTGAAATCAATATCAACTCTTTAGCAGTAGCAGTACCAACTACTATTATGCATGTTCATTCAATTGTCGCTACACTGCCTGAAGGACATGGACTTACCACCGATAGTATACTTGAGATGTGGTCTAATTCTCCACGTGTGGTAATTATGAATGGTGCAGAAACTGGAATCACTACGACTGCAGAAGTTATGGAATTTGCGAGAGACATGGGTCGTACATGGGGCGATTTACATGAAATATTTGTTTGGGAAGATGGAGTAAAATTAGTTGGTAATAATTTATACTATTTCCAAGCGATACATCAAGAATCTGATGTAATACCAGAAAATGTTGATGCTATCCGTGCTCTTATGGGTACTGAGCCTGATTGGGAAGTCTCAGTCGCCAAGACTGATGCTGCAATCGCAGCTAGTTTCGAGTGAGCCCTATAGGGCTCATCAGGGGCTTGTATTCAAGTATGGTAGCATTCTCCGAGGTCTATGCTGGCTGCTAAGAAGGCAATCTTAATTCTGGCATTGATGGTTCTTGCTCCAATAGCAGGGGCAGTACAAAACCCGGTTGAATCTGAATCTGATATATTGGCAGAAGCCGCTCAGAATTGGCATTTAATGGAGCCACTGGATACAGTTACTAGTCCGTTGAAAGTGGCAGATTACCGAATTGATTTGGCAATAGGTTCATTCGATCCATTGACTGAAGATGCGCCGGAATCGAGATTGGATGATTCTCTTGATTACAGAGAAACTGGCATGGCAGTAGTTCAATTAGAGCACCATACTGGAAGTGCATTGTATGATTTAGTCGACGAATATGATGTATTTATTTTAGACAATCTTGATTCATCTACATGGCTAGTGCGTCTTTCACACCCTAACGATCTGGCAAAGATTCAGTCGGATGAATCAGTCCGGTGGGCAGGTTCGATGATGCCAGGATGGAGAGTTTCTCCAAGTGTCGACTCCTCTACAGATTATATTGCATCTATTCCTGCTGTCGATTTGAAGCCAGAAGCGCTTGAAAGTCTGTCTCATGATTTGGTCATGATGGGTGCTGATGAAGCATGGTGTGGACTACATTTGTGTGAAATTAAAGGTCCTATCAATTTGGAATCTCTTGCTAGAGATGGCCGACTCATTTGGTCGGAACCAGCATATGAAATGCGACTAACAAACGCTGTGGCTGGAGCGATTGTCGGCATACCTGAGATAGAAAACTCTTCAATTCAACTCGATGGTTCTGGTGAAAAAATTTCTTTCACTGATACTGGCATAGACATCGATCATCCTGACATTAATGGTAGGGTAGCAGGAGTTTACACTCTGTTTGGTCTCCATCCAAGTTATGCTGATAACAATAGTGGACATGGTACTCACATTGCATTAACAATTGCAGGAGATGGCAGTGGTGATTCCTCGGTAACTGGAATTGCACCAGGTGCTACAATTGTAGCATATGCATTGGAGCATAATCCCACAGGGGTATTCGGTAGAATAGGGTCGATTTATGATATGTTAAGCCATGCCGAACAAGAAGGTTCTCGAGTTGCAGTAAATGCATGGGGATTAAATGGTAATTATGGAGCTTATACTGCTGATTCACGCTCTTTGGATGTATTCGTACATGACAATCCCGACTTTTTACCGCTGTTTTCAGCAGGAGATGATCCTGGGCAAAATGCATCGAGAGTAATGTCTCCCTCAACTGCGAAAAACGTATTGTCAATAGGTGCATCTACTACGGACCCTAGTGGTTCAGTTGCCAACTTTTCTGCTAGAGGATATTCCTTAGACGGTAGAGTAAAACCTGATTTGGTTGCACCTGGAGTCTCAATTTGTTCAGGTAGAGCTGAAGAGGCATCAATACCATCCGGCTCCAGTTGTGGAGTAGGTTCACATTCGAATGGCAATGATATGTACATGTCATTATCTGGTTCTAGTCAAGCGACAGCAGTAGCAGGAGGGTCAGTTTCATTGATACGCGAATTCATTCGCGAGCAGGTAGGGATTAGCTCTCCAACTTCCTCACTGCTAAAGGCTGCAAGTATCAACGGAGCAATTGATTTGGGAACACCAAATATCCCTAATGCAGAAGAAGGCTGGGGTCAGATTTCAGTTTCTAATACTGTGATTCCATCATATAACGGAAACGATCTACAAACATTTTACGATAATTCACGCACATTGTCTGCAGGTTTCTCAACTTTGTATCAATTTGATGTAGACCCTTCATCAGGAATTGATATCACATTGGCGTGGAATGATGTTGCAGGAAGTGCTAATACTGCGCAAAGCGAATCCCGTTTAGTCAATGATTTGAATTTGGTTTTGACCGCTCCAGATGGTACAGTTTTCAAAGGAAATGTCATGCAAAATGGTGTATCTATTCCCAATGGTGTGCATGATGATTTGAATAATGTTGAGAGGATTAAAATCTCTCCAAGTTCAGCACTTCCTGCTGGTAAATGGCAGTTGAAAGTAATGCATTCTGGTGGCCTAGATCAATCATACTCGGTTGTCCTAACCGGAGATGCAACACTGGATCAAAAAGCGGATTTAGTTGCATTTAATGGTGCGATATACCCCTCTTCTTCGTCACCTTTGGTTAATGATTTGATTACTTTAAGAATATCCTGGCTAAACCAAGGAACTGCTGATACAGGCCAATTCCGAGTAACACTGGTAGACGTTACTGAAGGCACAACAATTTATGATGGTGTTCGGCCCAATTTGAAAGCTGGTAAAATCGATTCAATGACTATGTATCATGCCTTTACAACAACGGGTGATCATAATCTGAAATTAACTGTTGATGTTGATTCTGATGTTTCAGAAATAAACGATGAAATTAATGGCATTAACAATAATATTGAGGAGGTGACAATTAATGTGGCAGCACTTGGAGTGAGGCTCTTCACACTGGACAGCAATGGTGATGAAGATGCTAACATGGTTAATCAAACTCTTGATCCTCGACTTGCAGAAGGTTATACCTGGCCAGTTCTATTGAAACATGAAGGTACAGATCTTCAATCCGTGAGTCTACATCTTTCACAAGTTCAGATGCAAAGTACAGTTCGTGATGATGTACTTCTTCCAACCGAGGATACTTGGTCTCGTAATTCTGATTTATCGGGGCCATTTTCGTTATCTGCTATGGGTAATACTGGAGATTCAATTTACCTTAACATTACAATGAATGATGATGATGCTGATCTTTCAGGAGATGTCGATAGATATGCAAAGGCGGGAACATTTGTGATGGATTTAACTGCTAAATATAGCAATAATCCATCAGTCAAGCACATAATTAGGCTTAGGTTAGTAGTCGAAGAAGTCAAGGATGCTCTAGTGACTCCTGCAGGTACCAGCGGCCTTGAAGCAATACCTGGGGAAAGTACATCATTTACTATGTCGGTTAGAAATGATGGCAATTCTCCAGCTGTTTACGACATTGATTGCTACAGTCAGAATAGATGGCAAGTTCAACTAGGTGACTCAAATTCATCATCATACTCATTTGAGCCTCTGGATATTTTGGAATTTTTATCTGTTCAGGTACGACTTTATGTTCCACCTGTTGCTGATGGGCTGCCTTCTGCAGGCAGTACAGATTCGATATCATGCTCAGTAACTAGTGAAGCTGACGTATCTCTAAATATCACTGAATCAGTCGTTTTGACGGTAAAAACTCTCGAATCATTTGATACTGATCTTTATGATGATACGGGGGTTGCAGTAGGTCCTGCTGCAAGTTCAAAAGATGTAAATGTCGATACTGGTGAGCGTCTAAATCTAACTCTTGATATCGAAAACATTGGCAATTCTGCATTGGATTTGTCAGTAAGAATTAATCCTGAACGTACTGATTGGACTATTCAAGTATCGCATGATACTCAAACTGAAAGTAGAGAAGTAGATGTTAATATCCAACCTGGTGAGTCAGCACAAGTTAGGTTTGAAATTTTAGTCTCTGGTGTTGCTGAAAGAAATGAAGAAAATAATTTGGTCATCAAAATTAGTCAAGATCAATCCAATTTCATAATTAATGAAACTAAACTGATTGTCAAAGATGAAATTGGCCTAGACATATCTTCAGAAAACCAGTTTATGTCGACAGTACCAAATGGTAATTATAACTATAATTCTCTAGAACTTGAGAACACAGGTAACTCAAGAGTTTACCTAGAATTGACAAATTCTTTACCACCTGATGGATGGGAAGTTATCTTCAGTAGTGTCCCAGAATACTTAGAACCTAGATCAAATACAACAATCCGTGTTGGAATTAAATCACCATTGAACCAACAATCCAGTGATAACGCATTTGATTTAGGTATTTTTGCAACCATAAACAATGGATTTGATTCATTGCAAGTTAGTTCAACCTATTCTGTACAAGTTTTGGCTGAAGCATTTTGTGCAATCGATTACGAAGATGAATCTGCTAAGTTGTTAGGTGTTGAAAGGGATGGAGAAGGTTCTCAGGTTGTAACCATAAAAAATATCGGAAACATGCCTCTTGATGCTGAACTTGATGCCGAAGTTAATGATGAGGGATGGGATGTTGATTTATCTGAAAATACCATCTCTGGATTAGAAGTTGGTCAGAGTGAAGAGATTGAAATCACAGTATCTCCTAACGAAGATGCAACATCAGGAATCAAGAAAATGACATTCAGTTGCTTCACTAAATCTGGAGATTTAGTTGCAGGGGAATCAGTTCTGGATATTGAGGTAAGTGTCAAAAATTCCAAAGCTCAAGGCGGATTATTTGGTATTGTTTCGGCACCGGTTGCATATTCAATAATCGGAGCCATAGTTTTGGTAATGGCTATAGTTGCAAGAAAAATTAAGAGATCCGCACCAAAAGATCTCTCAGGTGAAGAGCTTGTTTCACCAGACGCTCACTCAATCCCTGATGATGGATTGCGTATGCAAGCTGTGATGGATTCAGTTGTTGGTCAAGAATCATTAGCAAGCGGTGGTGTTACTGCTGAAGAAATTGCTGATGCATTAGCAGAATCAATACCGAGCCTGCCAATTCCTGCGCCTCCTGTTGTTCCATCAGGTAGGCCTCCTTCTGCACTCCCTGCAGGCCGACCTCCGGTAGCAGTTCCTGTAGGAAGGCCTCCTGCAATTGTCACTCCAGACCCTGCTCCTCCTCCAAAGCCAGAAGTTCCAGCAGGTCCGCCATTACCACCTAGTGGTTTGCCACCAGGTTGGACTATGGAACAGTGGCAATATTACGGACATCAATGGCTTGCCCAGCAAGGCCAACAGTGAAAACCGGAACACTACACGCTGGTAACATGGAGAGCATAGTATTGTTCGGTCCTCCAGGAGCCGGCAAGGGTACACAAGCCCAGAGGATAATGGAATCAACTGGTTTACCACAAATTAGCACTGGCGATATGTTGCGTGCATCTGTAGCAGCGGGAACACAAACTGGAATCGAAGCAAAAAAATTCATGGATGCAGGTCAACTTGTACCTGATGAAGTAATTATTGCATTGATACGCGAGAGGCTGCTCGAAGACGACGCGTCAAATGGAGTTATGTTTGACGGATTCCCTCGCACAATTCCCCAGGCTGAGGCCCTATCTCGTATCACTAAAGTTTCCCATGTAATCGCAATTGAAGTTCCAGATGAAAGAATCGTAGAACGGATCTGCGGAAGATATACTTGTGGCGATTGTAGTGCGGTTTACCATGATACATTCAATCCAACAGCAGTTGAAGGTGTATGCGATGTATGCGGCTCCTCAAACTTCAAACGTCGAGCAGATGATAATGAAGACACTGTATTAAGTCGATTAGGTGCTTATCATCAACAAACCTCACCGTTGGCTGACTGGTATGACAATCAAGGTATTTTTCATCGAATAAATGGTGATCGTGCCATCGATGAGATCACTGAAGACATTTTATCTGCACTTGATTGAGTTGAAATTATGGGTCGAAATAAGGGTAGAGCCAAGGCGAAACGCCAACGTCGAGAGAAGGCTCTTGATGCCCAAAACCATCTTTCTTCGGTGATGTCAGATGTTTCAATGCCCATGATTGCTCGTAGAAACGCTGCGAAGCATTTGGTTAGAACATCTCGCCGCAACCGTCTTCCTCTTCCCATAACCCAAAGGCATTGGATTTGTCGTGGATGTACTGCAATTTTGATACCAGGAGTTTCCGCAAGAGTAAGAATTCGTGACGGGCAGAGGATTACTACATGTTTGGATTGTGGTAGAATTAGAAGATTAGGTGGCGGTCCAAAGTATCACAGGAGGTCGAGTGATGACTGATATTCCTTCCAATATCAAACGACAAGCAATGGACAGGAATTTCCAGCCCAGCGTTCGTATTGGTAAAACCGGTGTTACTGATAATCTTGTAGAAGAGATAATCGGCCAACTAAGAAAGCGAAAAATAGTCAAAATAAAGATCAATAAGGGGATTTACGAACGTGATGACAAAATCTTGGTTTGGGAACATTTGGCTAAAGAAACCTCTTCGATTCTAGTTCTAGCAAGGGGTAATGTTGGCGTTTTGTGGTCCAAGTAGTGACCCAATGCTCATAGAGGCGAGATTACTCGGACCCTTCATGCGTACCAACCGAATTCTCAACAGACACCCCTCGCAATGGATTTCATTGTTGGCTCTTGTTGGGGCTGGAGTCATGGCCTTCATCTCCTCTTCTAATGCGGCAGGAGGGGCGGCTGTCGATATCAATATCTCGCTTAAAGATGGGTTAGGAAATGAACCTGTATGGGTCGGTTTAGGGATTTTGATTTTCGTTTATGCTCTGATAATTACAGAAGTCGTTCATCGAACTTTAGCTGCGGCAATGGGGGGTCTTGCAGCGATACTTGCTCTCAATCATTACAAGGTAGGAGGTGCATTGTCTCTTGCTGAAACAACGACTCTGATTGAGTGGGAAACCATTGGTTTGCTTTTGGGAATGATGGTGATGGTTGGAGTTATTTCACACACAGGTATTTTCGAATGGTTCGCGGTTCAGGCATACAAGAAAAGCAATGGAAATGTTTGGACACTAGTGGTGATATTATGTTCAGTTACTGCAGTACTTTCTGCGTTTTTAGACAATGTTACTACAATGCTGCTGTTAACTCCAGTTACTATCCAATTAGCACGAGTATTGGACCTAAATCCTATTCCGCTTCTAATCGCTGAAGTATTGTTTTCGAACATAGGTGGTGCCGCTACAATGATTGGAGATCCTCCAAACATTATCATCGGCTCAATGATGAGTGAAAGTGCTATCGAAAATGCAGGTTATTCTGAATTGGCCAGTGATGGAGTCGCTTTCAATGATTTCATTATTCAATTAGCACCTGGTATTTTGTTGACTATTGTCCCAACATTCATGATGTTGAAATGGATGTATGCTGAGGAATTCTCGGGCGAAAGAATTCGTGATGTTGAAGAATTAGAAGCAAAGTATGGTGTAAAGGATGCTAAGATGCTCAAAGCATCTGGTACAGTATTAGGCCTAGTAATTCTTGGTTTCTTCCTAAATCCAATATTACATATTCCTGTATCTTGGGTAGCTCTGATTGGTGCAGTCGTAATGCTTCTTGTAACAGACCGTCATGACCTAGAAGAGCCTCTTGAAAAAGTTGAATGGACTACACTGATTTTCTTCGCGGGTCTTTTCGTACTTATCCATTCCCTACAACATCTAGGAGTTATTGGTTGGATCGGAGATCAAGTAGAATCTGCAATCAATTACTTCTCAGATGATTATCAATTCGTTGCAGCATTAATCATTATTCTCTGGGTGAGTGCAATAGCTTCAGCATTTATCGATAACATCCCGTATACCATTACAATGATTCCAGTTGTATTGCAAATTTCCGATTCATTAGATTTATCATTGGGTCCACTAATTTGGGCACTCGCTTTCGGTGCCTGTCTAGGTGGAAATGGAACGCTAATCGGTGCCTCTGCTAACGTGGTAACTGCTGGTATGAGTGAAGAGGCAGGATATCCTATCTCATTCAATGAGTTCTTCAAAGCAGGTTTCCCTGTTATGCTAATGACAGTTTCAATCATAACAGGATATGTGGTAATGGTTTATTGGGTTGCTGAAATCTGGAAGTTCGTATTCCTCGGAATAGCCCTTCTGGGAATTGTTTGGCAATACTACAATGGCAAAAGCAAGGGTAAGAATTGGGCAGAAGCATTAGTCGATAGTGAATCGATCATGACTATGGTTCCTGAAACAATCAATTCATACTTCGAAGACGAGTGATTCTCACTCATAGTTGCGGTGTGTTCAAAGGTTGTGAGCGTTCGTAACAGTTTGGGCCGATAACATGCAAGAGTGCAGAGTCTGCGGGTTGTTATTCCTCGGAGGGGGGGCATGCCCATCCTGTGGCTCACAAGTTTCACTCGATATTGAACTTGATAATGTGGTAATGGATGATGAATCAATACCTGGTTTAGATGATGTTGTGGATGCTATTGGTTCAACAGATGAAGAAGAGGATAATACTGAGCATCTTCCATTCGGAATGGGCGCTAAAGCTGAAGTTCTAAAATCCTCATTACCGTTCGGTGTCGGTTCATTCAGCGATGGTGTTGAAGAGGTCGCAATACCTTTGTCTGACCAAGAGCATGTTGTTGAAGAAGAAATAGAATCTGTTGACGACTTATCGGATGACATTGACCAAAAAACAACAATAACAGAACAGGATTTGCCTGAAGAATATCTCGATGATTCCATTGAAAATACAATTGACAAATCAATTGTAGATTTACCTGCTAATATCGAACTAGAAATCGAAGATCCGATTGCAAATGAAATTGGTAAACCCGTTGTGGATTTACCTGAAAATATTGAACTTGAAATCGAAGAAAATATTGCAAAAGAAACTGGGATGCCAGTAGTGGAATCGCCTGAAAACATTGGACTTGAAATCGAAGAGCCAACACAACAAAAAAATGCCATGGAGGATGATGTTTTTAGCGCGATTACTGCACCATCTTCGTCCGAACTAGTGATCTCAGAAACAGCGTCTTCTAAATTGAATATTGCCGATACACCGACAGTATTGTCTGACGAGGTGCCGGAGTTGTGGCGTATAGATGCTGCAGAAGTTGATATGGATGAAATCTACTCGCAAGAAGATCAAATTGTTGAGGTTTCTTTTGATGACGATCTTAGCAGCGGCGATGTTGAAGTAACATTCGACGATTTCCATCATACTCCTGTGGAGGATTCGATGGCGTCCGATGATGATGCACCAGAACTTCATCCAGCTCGAGCTTTATCCACGAATGCTGCAGGACAACCTGAAATTGAACAAATGGTCGAGTTAGCCTTTACTCATATGGGCAATTCTTCATGGGTAGAAGCCGCACATGTTTTGTCCACTGCCTCAACAAATAGGCCAAATGATTCAACCATTTTGAACAACCTTGGATTGGCACTTTTACAATCAGCATTAGAGATGGATGCGAGGGGCGACCCAATGGCTTCATCGCAGTATGAGGCGTCGATCATGGCTCTTAGGCAAGGTGCAAAAATCGACACACAAAATAATACAATTTTGCTAAATTTAGGTCATGCATTATTGGTAAGTGGCCGTGCCGAAAAAGCACTTGGAGTCATCAATGTAGTAAGAGGTAGAGATTCTTCAAATGTCGAAATTGAAAATGCATTAGGTGCGTGTTTGATACAACTTGGACGGGATGATGAAGCCATGACCGTATTGACACCTTATGCTAGCGATAAGATAGTATCTGGAAATATTGCCCTAATTTAGCGCACGTTC
This sequence comes from Candidatus Poseidoniales archaeon, assembly GCA_003602535.1. GTDB lineage: Archaea > Thermoplasmatota > Poseidoniia > Poseidoniales > Poseidoniaceae > MGIIa-K1. The sequence continues at coordinate 17,143 of QQSA01000004.1, read as the reverse complement.
CGCTAACCAAATCGAAGTCGAATCTGGCTATTTTTTACCACATAATTCCGAGGCAGTAAACGTGATACTGAATCCCATTTTTCTTGATGCCTCTCACCCTTTACTTTACTAGTCGATTACGATGCCTTGATATAGGGGAGGTAGGTCGGGGGGTTGCTTATGCACTCGGGCATGCCAATATGCCTGGGGAAGTGACTAGAAGGGCCGCCCTGCGGGGAGACGGTCTTTCCAAGATGTCTAAATTGGCATGACTGGATA
>QQSA01000004.1:0-16785 GCA_003602535.1 Candidatus Poseidoniales archaeon | reverse complement strand
TGGTGGTAGAATCGTGTAAGGTGTCTGATGGAAGAGGTCCTTTAGTACGAGAGGAACGAGGGCTTGGGGCCACTAGTTTACCAGTTGTCTGATAAGGCAATGCTGGGTAGCCACGCCCTGAAGGATAAGAGCTGAAAGCATCTAAGCTCGAAGCCACCCCAAAAACGAGACACATATTCATAACTCGTAGAAGACGAGATTGATAGACTGCGGATGTAAGCACGAAGCTTCGGCGACGTGTTCAGTCCAGCAGCACTAATTATGACGCAACTACTTTTCGTGTATGCACCGCACTAGCGAGTGCCCTTCATTCATAAGTTCATGCCAATTTGAGAAGCGATCCAATCACTGGATCGTATCCACTTCCGATTCGAAGGAAGATGGGTGCACGGTCATAGCGGTGGTGTTTACCCGGTCCCATCCCGAACCCGGAAGTCAAGCCCACCTGCGTCAGTTCTGGTACTGTGGTGCGAGAGCCCACGGGAATGTCTGTCACTGTGCCCCTCTTCTTTCCCTCGGAAAGATTCCCCGCAGTTGCTCTGAGCAACAATTCGGCCGCATTCCGCAATTGCGGATTGCGGCCTTTTTTTAATTTCAAAACCCATTCCAAAGGAACAATGAACCCTATTCATATCAGAAGGTGAGAACATGCCAATTACAACTAGCGATATCCTTGGTTCTGACCAAGTGGGGATATATCTCGCAGTTTGTGGCAATGTTGTTTTCCATCCCCATGAGTTGAACGATGAAGCACTTTCACGTATCGATGAATATCTCGGTCTAGAAAGGCACCCAATGACAATTGGTGGATCTACACTTGTAGGTGCTCTTATTGCAGGTACGACCAAAGGATTGGCTGTCGCAGATATTGCTACTGAATCGGATATCGATGCATTAACCTCATTTGGAGACGTTGTAGTGATGGAAGGTGGTGTAAACACTGCTGGCAATTTGATTTTGTGTAATGGTAATGGTGCCATCGCATCTCCGTCGATTCCTGATGATGGATTGGAAATTATTTCAGAGGTACTTGGAGTTCCAGTTGGTGTATCTTCAATTGCTGGCGAAGATGTTGTTGGGTCACTAGGTGTTGCCAATGATCAAGGTGTTTTATTGCACCCTGATGTTCATCCTGATGAAGTAAGAATGATAGAAAGCGTGCTCGAAGTTCCACCAATGGTTGGAACTGTAGCCTTTGGTTCTCCTTATGTTGGCGCTGGTTTAGCTGCATCAAATAATGGTGTTATTGCGGGTCGTGAAACTACTGGTCCTGAACTAAATCGTATTGAAGATGCGCTTGGATTAATTTGAGTTCCTAGTGATAATGTTGAAAGGCGTTATGCGCAGGCGACATACTCATGGGAGAATGTCTCTATGCAGGTAAAGTGAAAGAAGTCTGGTCAACAGATGACCCAGATATTCTTGAATTCAGATATACAAATCAAATTTCGGTCTTTGACCAAATTATACCGTCATTGATTCCTCGTAAGGGCGAATCATTGAACAGAACCACTACACATTGGTTCGAGTTAGTTGAGAAAGAAGGAATCTGTCGCACCCACGTTGTTGATAGAAATGCACCAGATCGTTGTCTAGTTCGCCGTGTAGATATCTACAGAGAACCAGGAACTACCCCTCGTGATGGTGAGTGGGTATTCGTTCCACTAGAGATTGTATGCCGACATTACCTTGCTGGCTCAGGATGGAGGCGCTATAAGCGTGGAGAGTTAACCGCAGAAGAACTTGGTTTTGATGCAGGTACTGTTATCGAAGAAGGTGCAAAGCTACCTACTCCTTGCGTTGAAGTAACAACCAAGTTTGAGGCTTATGACCGCCTCATCGACCGTGAAGAGGCTCTAGAGATTGCAAACATTACCGGTGAAGAACTTGATTCATTAATTGATGTAGTTCTCAAGGTCGACGCACTTATCGAGCGTGAGGCTCTGAAGAGAGGGCTTATCCACGTTGATGGAAAGAAGGAGTTCGCACTAGGTCCTGGAAGAGTTCCAGTGTTAGTTGACTCATTCGGTACCCTAGATGAAGACCGTTGGTGGGACGCTGAGGAATATGCTAAAGGCAACATCGTACAGTTGTCAAAGGAATTCGTTCGCCAACATTACATCGGCACTGGACATCAAGAGGAACTACGCTTGGCTCGTGAAGCTGGGACTCCTGATCCTCCGATTCCAGCATTGCCACAGCAAGTCATTGATGACACTGCGGCACTATATTCTTCAATGTATGAGCGACTGACTGGAAATGATTTCTAATTGTGAACACGTAAAGTGATACCACACTTCCTTTTTTCAGCAGCCCGCAAATAGGCAAGGAGATGTTTCGCAGCATCTTGGCATCCACCATCTAATGGTTCATCGGCAGCAGCTCGCCAACATCTTCCTGTCAGGCATTTTCGAAGTTTTGTTATCTCAGTTAACTCTAGCCACCCCAGAATGTTTAGTCGTCCAGTGCCATGTTCCATGCTGGTTCCGCTCATTCTTGTTGCCAATTTATCTAAAAGTTCAGTTAAATCCTCAAAAAGTGATGGATTGTTATGTTCTCTTATCCAGTCACGCAGATAGTTCATTGCAGAACCATCTCCATAGGGGAATCTTCCAAACCGCTCTTTCGAAATACCTGCTTCTAGTGGGCTTGCTCTACCATTTTTCGTTGTATCTAAGCACGATAAGAAGAAGAGATTTGCATCATCCCAAGGAATTGATGCTCGCTTTTCCGGATTTTCAACACCCTGTGAAACAAGTCTGATTAGCAAATCATCATCATTCCTAACCATTCCACTCCAATCGCCTCCATTCAGGGCATCATAGACTGGAGATAATCTGGAAGAAATCATCGGATCAATAGTTTGGAATGGCGTAGTAGTCTCCAACGCTTCTTGCATGGATGCGGGGAGGTGTCACTCAGGCATGAAGTCAACGGTTGGCAAAGAATGAATCAAGCCTCTTTGCCATGTCTTCCTTTGTATCTCTACTACCATCAGAATCAGTGTCGATTTCTCTTCTTAATGCAGATAATCTACCACTTGCAGTATTATCATCAATGTCGATTATATCTTCTTCAATTTCAATTTCCGGTTCAGGTTCTTCAGTTTCATGAAGTTCCTGTTCTTGGGTTTGATCATCAATTTCGTCATCGAACTTTTCGTCTAGACTAATATCATCAACTTGAACAACCTCCTCGACTTCAGGTTTAATCTCAACCTTAGATTTCGGCTGTTCTTTCTTCTGAATCATCGGTTGAGGCTTCTTTAATTTGAGAGCGCCTCCAAGATATGCTACAACTAGTAGTGCAGCTGCAACACCTGCAGTCCAGATTAAATCACTGGATTCATAGGTAACCAATGGTAATTTATCTGCATAAACAATCATAGTATTGTCATCATTATTTTCATCGATATCCCATGGGGCGAGACACGAAATTGTGGCGGAAACCTCAGCATTATCTTCGATTTCAGAAGGTCTATCCAATTCGATACTTGGAGCCCACTTGTTTCCATAGTTATCGTATATGTCTACAGCTACAGTTTCAGACCAAGAACCATCGGTAGTAGATATTTCAACTTGACATATTGATCCTTCCATCATTTGGTACCCTTCTCTATCGATACCGATCTTGATGAATTTGTCATCAATTGTGAAGCTTGCCAGTCTAATGTTCCATCCGGATTCTCTCGAAATATGCGTGGATGATGATTCATAAAGATTGATACCATTAGAATCTACAATCAGAACTTTGACTGAAACTGTTCCAGGTTCTGGATCCCAAGAACTAACTGAAAGGTTTAGTGTTGTATTGTAATTGGCATTAAGCCTAATTGTTCTACTGTCAAGTATTTCACCATCCCCAGACATCAACAATGCATTTGCAACCAATGAATGATCTTGGTTTGCAGTAATCAAACAGGAAGTCCATATCTTCGAAATCGGCTCAGATCCTAAATTCTCAAGTTTACCATACGTGTTGTCACAATCTGCATCATGAACAGGTGAAGGAATACCAACTAGGTGTAATACCATCGAATTGTGGCTAACATTCTCTCTTGAGTTTGGTAATGGAATGAGTTGTGTATCGATTCCATTAATTAGAGAATCAGTAGTTATAGAGATTTTTTCACCTGAGCGTCCTGTGTGTATTGGACTAGATGCCAAAACCGTGTCACTATCACTAACTGTAATTGTGTAAACAATAGTTCCCAATATAGGGTGCTCTATTTCGATGTCGAGTTGAATATTGTTGCCATTCCAAGAATTTGAAGGCTCAATCTGTAATGGCAATCCAATAATTTCATTGGGCGCTACAACAATTATATCATCACCAGAAAGAGTCCAGCCTGATGGTAGGTTTGGAATTGAAATATCCATTATGGCAACATCATTACCTGTATTTTCAATCCAAGCAGTTGGCCAAGAAGAAACACCTGCTCTTACGTTCCATGGTCCTTTAGAATCGATGACAATACCTGGGGCAGAACCTACTCTTATTGGGACCTCTTCGACAATTTCTCCTAACCCGTTACCATTTCTTACTCTAATGCCAATTACTCCAACTTCTCCAGCGACAGCATCACTAGGCGGTGTTACATTGATTGTGATCAAACTTGATTGCCCAGGGTCTATGATTGGATTATCTTCTGGGAATGTGACATTCCATCCTTGACCTGCTTTTTGGAAGTAAGGCATAGCAGGAGAATTACCTCTTTGTTCAACTAGGATTTGCAACTCACCACCTTCCGGTGGAACTTCTAATGATGTATTGGATAGATCCAGACTCCAGCCAGCAACATTTCCGACATCAAGTAATATACTGACTTGAGTGTCGATGTCAAATCCACTAGAAGATGCTACCAGTGTGAGGTTTGCAATAGTGGTAGCCCAAGCGTCATCAGGAACCTCAAGTAGCAAGTAAACCTCTTGCTGTTCGTTTACTTGTAATCTTGAGGAGTTTATTATATCTGAACTCCACTGTGAAGTGTCATTGCCAGAGTATGTCAAATCATACGATGGAGTAAGTGTTAGCAAATCATCATTATTTCCAATATTTGTTATGTCTATACTCAAATTGACTAAACTTCCAGGTAATACTTGCATAGTCTCTCCCTGAGTAATCTGTATGTCCCAGCGGTGGTCAGGTCTTGCTTCTATTGTAATGATTGCTTGGTCGCTAACAGATGAGTCTCCACTACTAGTCCAATCGAAGACCAATTGGAAACTTTCTCTTGCAGGTACGTCCTCTGGAAGAGTGACCCATACAGGAGCCTGTAATATTCCGCCCGGTCCTAAGGTTCTAACCGTATTTGTGAATTCAAAGGTAACATTTGGTGCTTGAGACAAATTACCTGCCAGAGTGCTTCCGCTGAGAGTGAATGTGTCTTCTCCATTACCAGGATTTTGTAATTTCAAAATTAGTTTGGTCCTTTCACTTACATTGAAAACAGTTCCGTCACTAGGTGATACAACTTCAGCTTCAGCTCTGAAAACCTGTAACACATGCAGTGAAATTGAGAAATCAGAATGTATTGAACTTTCTTCACTCTGGTTGAAATGGTGTCGCATAGGTGGGGCATCAAACGGGAGATCGAGATGTAATTGGCCATTTTGGCCGTTCATTTCCAACATTGTACCATTTATCGAAAGGCCACCGGTGGTGCTCCAATTCCAACCTTCATTGAGCATACCTGCTTCTGATAAGTCCCAAGATAGTGTAGATCCTACATAATTGGCTTCAATATCCCAAACCAATCCAGTATCTGGTACGGTTCGAATATGTGGGATATTACTTGAAACATCACTGGCATATACTGTGACCGTGAAGGTTTCACAAATTTCATCATCACCTGAACCTATACAAAGAGTCAGAACTGCCGATGTTGTATCGCCAAGATTCTTGCTTCCAGGAATTTCAAATTCGATTAGATATTCTTTCTTTGCACTAGGTTCCAATTCAATGCTCCACTGAGTTTCACCTTGGTAATCGATTATCGTAGTATCTGCTGTCCAGGTGTTAGACGACCACTGTATTTCTGTTGTTTCTTGTGCATTACCTACATTTTCAACCATTATCCAAACATGAGCAACATCACCAGGCCGGCCAAATCCTACTCCCATTGGTAAACCAGTAGGGCCCTGCAATGACAACCCACGAGTGCGCTCTACTTCCAAAGGCAAAGTTATCGTTGAAGTGATATTTTGATTCTGGTCTAGAACCAGAGTCAATGGTATCTGTGCATCATCTGAACCTAAGGCATTTGAAGGAACTGAAAATTCAAATCTGACAATTTGTGGAGAATCTCTCTCTAGATTCAGTGACAAATCTGAAGCATCTAATGGGCCAAATGTCCAGCCATCTGGCAGTTGAGTATTATCATATCCAAGAGTCCAAGCCGCATCACGACTTCCCAAACTTGTCACCTCTATGTCTACAACTTGCGATGAACCTGGCAAGGCACGGGATATCTCTGTAGGAATCTGTATTTGTGCAACATGTGGCTCCAGTACCACTAATGTAGTACTGAAATTATCATTGTCGTATCGAGTTTGTGTCAAATTGTTATTGACATCCAAAATTAGTTCTACAGTATGAACTCCAAGGGCCGCTTCAACATCGACGCTGAATGTTATTGGCCCACCTTCTCCCGATGGAGAGATAGCTTCAGCAACATTTGCCCTGTGTCTCTCAATTTCAACGCCGTCTAAGAGTAGTACTGCATCAACAGGCGTATCGGTGTCAACTACGCCAATATTGGAATATTGTCCAGATATAGTAACCATTTCTCCAGGGTCTGGATCCGTTGGAGTGAATCCAATTCCTCTACCATCTGCCAAAGGTGCAATGTCTGGCTTTGCTTCACTGATTAGAATATCTCCAACCAATATGTCAAGATAACCGTCACCATCCATGTCTGCAACTGCAGGAGCTGCCCATGTTCTGTGTGAAACATCGATTGGTGCTGACCAACCAGTCCCAATGTCTGCTGATGTGCCTGTGTTACCATCGAATGCGAATATGCGTTGGCCAAATGCTACTAACAATTCAGGCTCATCTTCGCCATCGAGGTCTATCGAAATAGGAGGTGAAACTGCGATTTCATCATTGTCAGTTCCTCCTCCTCTTTGCATTGACCTTGTCCATTCCCTAAATGGAGGGTCAATTGTAATGTCATGGCAGCCGGCTAAACCTTCCCTATTTGTTGGGTCGAATGAAGATTCGGAAAACCAAGTTACCCAACAAACTCTGTCTGTAATGCCATTACCTGTAGTATCAACTGCTAATGGTTCAGCATCTCCGAATCCATTCTTTGCTCTAAATCTCCAAATTTCATCGGTGCTGGTTAACTCCATTCCTACATATTGAGCACCCATTCCCTCATCCCTGCCATTTGGATCATCTGGCAATGTTAGAATCATTTCAGGTGCAGGGTCAGAATCTAATTGGGTTATAACTGGCCCTGGTAGTCGCAAGCGAGGTGTATCGCCTCCATCTGCGGATGTACCCTGAATTGATACTCTCTCCCAATCAAGTGAGCCTGTTGCGCCATCAATTCTCCAAACCCACATGTTTTCGCTATTGGAATCAACTGTAGTCAAAACAACAGCTCCACTATTATCATCCAATGCGGCAAATGCTGGATCGGATGGATGAGTTCCTCTGTCCAAAGCGACTTGCCAGTCGACTTCTGGAGTTTGAAGGCCTAATGGAAGTGCTAAGACTGTGGGCTCATCATTCGATGTATCTACAGCAGCTAGGACTAATTCTGGACTGCCGTCAAGAGAAAGATCAGCAAGAAGAGGTTGAGTTACTGACAAGTGTCCAGAGTTCCTAGTTGGGAAGTGAGGACTTGTTATTCCAAGTCTCAGGTCTGCATCAGACCATGACCATAACTTTTCATTCGAATGTCCAGATCTAGTCCAACCTGATTCATCACAGGTCATATCAGGTGCCCACAAGTCTACCTTTAGTGCACTATTAGTGTCATAAGCAATAGCAATCTCGACTTTCCCGTCACCATTAACATCGATAATTACTGGAGTTGAACGTATATATTTTGCATCGCCCAAACTAACTTCCCAAGCGACTTTAGCTGTATCGCCTTCTATGATTGCTAGATATCGATCATCATTAGATCCAGTATGTGTCATCACAGCAAATAAGTGATTTTCGCCACATCTCTCTTTAGCACCATTAGGTGAAGTAATGGATTCAGACATATTCGCAATCGCAACACCATATCCATCTGCACCGTATGTATTGTCAAATACTACCCAATTGATAGCAGGTGTTTCGATGGTCTTCAACCCAGAATCACCATGTTCAGGTAAATCACGTGTATGGCCTGGGTCCCTTCCATATTGGGCCCAAGGTTGTTCGACAGGGTCCCAAACTTCAGATGTTTCATCAGCAGTAGTTGTTGCAGGGAAAATTATTGTTGAAGTCAGTAATACAGACAACATCAGAACTGCTCGAAATTGTCTTTCCACCAGTTCCACCCAAGATAACGTGAATGCGCGAGGTTGTTATGGCTTTGGGCCCTACGGGCCCAGTAGAAAGCCATATTTTGACGATTTCGAACCATTCGAAATGTGGATTTTCAGAGGAGCTAGTCCTCATTTCCGGGGGGTATCATTCAAATAGGGGTCGCTGGTGGCGTGAATGACTTCGGTCACACTTCTCTCCCGAGGCACAGCCGGTGAAGGACGGATGAGGCATCAGAACCTCGCTCGTCTTAACTGCAGTGAATCGGTTAGAGGAGCAAATGAGGTGAAAAAATGTATAAAGTCGTCACAAAAGAGGACACAATTCGTATTCCTGCGGAATATATCCGTAAGGAAAAATCACTGAATGAACACATTGACAGACTCGCAGCGTCTGCATTTGAAGGCCGCTTCGATGATCAAAATAGATTCGTTCTTGTTACATCTAATCATGAACCAATTGGCCGTGGAAGAATTATTCATGGCGATGGTGCAATTTACCAAGAAGTACGATTTGACGCAGTATTGTTCTGTATCGAGGACTACGAGGTAGTTGAAGGTGCGGTTTCAGAAGTAAACGACTTTGGTGCATTCGTAAGAATTGGTCCTATGGAAGCTTTACTTCACAAGTCACAGATTATGGAAGACCACGTTGACATCAATGCCGGTATGGGATTATTGGAAGGTCGCCAAAGTGGCCGTAAACTCGGTGTCGGAAGTTCTGTCCGTGCACGTATAGTATCACTTTCCCCTGACACGAGCGATCCTCGTCGTTCAAAGATTGGTTTGACATGTAAACAAACCGGCCTTGGAAGCCACGAATGGATCCACGAGGACCAAAATTGATGGAGTGATTTGAATGCCAAAAAACCCTTTTGCATGTAGTGAATGTCATCTAATTTTAGGTGATGGAATAGATCAATGCTCTCGATGTCCTTCTGCTCCTGTATCTTCAGATTGGTCTGGATATGTTGTGGTTATGGACCCATCCCGTTCAGAAATTGCAAATCGCTTGAATATCGAAGTACCTGGAAATTATGCACTTAAGGTGAACATCCGCTGATGGAGGAATAAAAATGGAAATTATTGACCGTAAAGAAAACCCGCTACTCAATAGAGTTGAGATTGAATTCCGCTGGAACCATGAAGGTTCTGCAACACCTTCTCGTGCAGAAATGTTGAATGGACTCGCTTCCATTGAACCTGGTTCTAACCGTGATCTGATTGTCATCAAGGATGTCAATACTCGCTTCGGAATGGGATCAACTACTGGTGTAGGTCTTGTATATGCTGATGAAGAATCAATGAAAGTCGAACCAGAATACATTCACAAGCGATTTTCTGAATTGAGGACTGCCAATGCAGCACCTGCTGAAGAAGAGGCGCCTGCTGAGGAAGAGGCGCCTGCTGAAGAAGAAGCTGAAGATGGAGGTGAGGCTTGATGTCTGACGGTCCTAAAGCTGGAGCAAAGTGGTCCAAGTATTCAGTCGAAGATGGTAATTTAGTTCGCAAGGCAGAATTCTGTCCTGTTTGTGGCCCAGGAGTCTTCTTGGCAATTCATTCAGATCGCAAATCCTGCGGTCGTTGCGGTTATACCGTACTCAATGAGTGAACTAGTTAGAACCCATATGAGGGCTTATCAGTCCTTGATTGTCCAATACTTGCCATCCCTCATTGTTTTCAATAATTTGGACACCCAAATCTAAACGTCCGTGAGAGATTCCTCTTAACATTGAATCTTCTCTCCACGAGATTACTCTCCAATCGTTTCCATCATAAACAGCATCCTGGATTGTGCCTCTGAATTTACGGGCTAAAGTAATCACATTATCTTCCATTTCCCATGCCCATCCATCGGTAGAGGAAATTAGGAATTTACCCTCATGATTGAATACGACCTCTACATCGCAATCGATCCCTATAGATTGTTTTTCCAATACTTCGCCATCATCGATAGATATGGTGTAGTAGGTTCCATTTCTAGTCCAAACGATTACATTTTCACCCGAAATCAAGATTGTTGAAATCTCACCGGATCTAGGAGGAGAATTTTCATCAACTTCAAAAAGCGGAATTCGCCAAACTTCATTGGCATCAGAATCGATACAATATATTCCTCTTGACCACAATCCAAAGATAATTTTCTCTCCATTAGAAACCATTCCGATTGGTTCAGCATCAACAATATGACACCACTTTGCACCTGCTACCATCGACGTGTCTCGATTTGCTCTGAGGTCAGATTTACTCGGGCCATCAACTAACTTCTGATCAAGCGGCAAAAGTGCCATCCTTGCAAGCCTCAATTCGTGATCAACCCATGTGGCTACAAGTCCTGAATCACAAATTGCAGCGTGGGTAATTTCACATGGGAAAGGGTTTGCAATGTGCTCATCGATTGTGATGCCGCCATCAACATCTACCAAGATGTCATTGCCTTCGGCATGGAATAGTCGCCAAGGTGCCCTCTCCATAAACGTGCGAGATAGTCATGGCTTGTGAACCATTCCTTCAATAATCTCTAACCATACGCAATCACATGGTCAGCCTGATTATTGTCTCGGGAGGAGATATTGCTTCGACAAATCAGGCTCATGCACTATTGGATATGTGTGATTGGATTTCTTTGGAAAACGTTGAGGATAAGCCTGCATATTCTTTCATGCATGCTAGAATGTGGTGGATGGATGATGGTTGTTTGTGGGAAGATGATTTGGATAAGCGATGGGAAGCAGAAACCGGAGAAAAACCAACAGAAGTGATTTTTCCCTCTCGACATTCTGCAGCAAGTGGTAATGCTTCACTAACATTACACCCAATCGGCACAATGCAAGTCCCTGAAAATGTAGTTCCAGATTATGGGGGCAAGGCAGCAGATTGCCCTCCTCCCAATCCAAGAATAGCTGCATGGTGGAGAGAAATGAATCGTGTTGCTAGTGATCTAGAAGATTTTGATTTATCATTGGAAACCACTCATCATGGTCCCTGGATTGAAACTCCATCATTATTCATCGAAATAGGATCTACTGCAGAAACCTGGGGTCACAAAAAGGCGGCTGAAATACTAGCGGGAATTATATTCCGAGGTTTAGGTTTAGATGGTGGCAAAGGTTTGGGAACATGGCAAGAAAGTGGTCAGGTCGTGGTAACCTTAGGCGGCGGCCATTATGCACCGAGAGGTAATCTTCTGGGATTGCATGATAATGTTTGGATTGGGCATATGTTGGCAACCTACGCTCTTTCTTTTTCCAAAGATGAGATGGGAAATGTTTCAGGAATGTGGGAAAATAGTATCAGAAAAGCGATTGCTGCAACTAAGTTGGCATTCCCTGGCGGTGATGTGATTTGCAGTATGGACAAAAAGGCATTCAAGGGTTGGCAAAGACAGGCGATAAGGGATCTACTTGAGGAATTAGACGTTCCACTTCTAAAAAAGGCTGAAATCATAACATGAAAACGGTCAAGAATCGCCGACACTGGCGTTGTAAACATGGTCGGGCTATTTTCTCGGATGATAGTCGGGATGACCATCCGTATGCCACGGTGGTTTGTGGGCTGGGTCAGTAGAAGATATGTGGCCGGACCTGAATTGAAAGATGCAGTAAAAGTCATGCATAGGTTGTCCAAAGAGGGCGCTTGCTTCACTATTGATGTTCTAGGAGAAGAGATTACTTCAATGGATGAAGCAACATTTTTCTTGGAAGAATACAAACGTGTAATCACTGCAATTAGCGATAACAATTTTGATGCAAATCTATCGATAAAACCTACAGCATTTGGTTTGCTTCTTGACCCTGAAAAGGGAATGGAGAATATTGAAGCTTTAGTCGCAATGGCCAATCAGCATGAGATGTTTGTCCGCTTAGATATGGAAGATCATAGAGTGACAGACGATACTATTCAGGTAATGTTAGACATGCATGAAAAGGGATTGACTAATGTTGGAGTAGTTTTGCAAGCTAGGTTATTCAGAACCCTAGATGACATCAAAGCCATTGCAGAAAAATTAGGTCCAAGTGCAGATTATCGCATTTGTAAAGGAATATATTTGGAGCCAGAGGATATTTCTCATACAGATAGGCAGCCAATTATTGATGCAACAAATTCTTGCATAGATGCAATGTTAGATGCAGGTGCTTATGTTGGGGTTGCAAGTCATGACCACCCCGTTATCAAGCATACAATCAAGTCATTGGAAAGTCGAAATATGGGTCCTGGAAAGTCTGATCCAAGAAGTAATGCCGGTCCTCAAAGACCGCAAAAAGGACCAGGATATGAATTCCAAATGCTACTTGGTGTCAGAGGACCACTGCGAAGGAAACTCAGTGCACAAGGACACAGAACCAGAGTTTACATTCCTTATGGCGAGAAGTGGTACGAGTATTCGATTCGACGTCTGAAAGAAAACCCAACTATTGGGACACAAGTAGCAAAGGCATTTTTGATGCCATGGACAAATCGTCCGTAATCAGTTTCGCTTCTTTCTGCGTCTGCGACCTGGCCTTTGTTGCTTAGGTTTTCCAGACTTTTCAGCATCTGGTAATATTGGATTTGGATTATCTCCTAGTTTTCCTTCTTTCCAAGCTTGTCTCCTTTCACGTGGAGTACGAGGTATGAATTCATCCTCAGGCCTTGGAGGCTCGTGTAGATAGATTCGCTTTATGTCGTGAGCAACAACTCTTCCAGTCATAGTACGGCCATTTCCTGTGTGAATTGCTCGAATCTTCCATTTTTCACCACCGTGATCCATAATTGAACCTGCTCTGAAAATAGTCTCTCTTTCAACAAATATAGCGTCACTATCTGAGAATTCTCCTCGAGTCAGAGTTAGACGTACCATGACAACATCTGATCTCACTGCATTGACTCGTCCAACTTCCAAAGCAACCAGTTTCTTTACCGGATTACTTTCCTTGTTTTCAATTCGATTTATTTCCCAACTCGCCTCTGCATATTCGAAAATATCTCCCAAAACAAGAATTTCGTCATCATCGATTTCAATGTTAACAACAACAGTCTGTGAGCCTTCACTTAGTAAGAATGGCACATTTATTCCACGAGGAGGTCTCATCTGAACAGTATGGACATGTGCGCATTCATCACACTTCAGCAAATAATCGGCCCCAGTGCCTGCTTTTTTCTCACGCAAAACTTCGTGACCACAAGCCTCGCCACAGCCAGGGCAATCAGTTACATTCTCGACAAGTTCTTCGATTTCATAGTCATCAGAATCTTGGTCCAAATCTTCGTCCATGCGACTTCCTCCCTATTTGCGGGCCATGCGCTTCACCTTTGAGGCTGTCGGCATATGCGAAGGCTTGTGAAGGGGAGACATGAGCAGGTGGCATGCGCGAGGAGGTTTTGGCAGCGGTGTTGTCTGCCAACAAAGATTTATCTCGGGATGAACCTGAAGTTGCATCTAATATTGGTCAGCAACTTGAACACATGGGCTTGTCGACATGGTCCATTTCTGTTCGCCGAAGAATTCGTGATGCCATAGCAAAATTGGATCCAAAGAACATTTTGCAAACAGGTGCAGGAATCGGTCATCTCTCGGCATGGATTTTCGATTGCCTTGAAAGTTCAGATAAAATTGAGCAGTTTCAAATGATGGAGGAAGGAAATCGATTTGCAGTTATCCTCACAAGACTAAGGGAGAGATATTCATCTGTTCCAGCAAGTATAGTTGTAGGTACGCCCTCATTAATCTCAAGTGAATTGAAAGCATGGTCTATTTCCAAAACTGGAGATCCACCAATGTTGCCAAATGCAGATGTAATAATAGTAGATTCTCCAATGGTTAGATTGGCAAATGAAATTACATCTCTACTTCCTTTATTGACAAAAAATGGAGTATTGTTTACTGTAGAACCTACTCCGCCTGTGGGAGATAGAGAAGAAGATGATCCCGAAGTGATTGGTTTTAATCAATGGATGGAATTGATACGCACTTCAAACGAAACTCACCACATTGCATTTGCACCATTATTTGGTGGAACGATAGTTGCTTGGTTACTCAAGGATTAAGCGGCAGCTTGGTCCAATAAGTCTTCAATTTGAAGAAGTCCATAACCATAGTAATCATCATGATTTTCTTGTCCACTACGCTTCTTTGAAGAATCTGCAATCCATTGTTTGAGGTTATCCAACATGTCTGTGCCGCCGCCTTGCAAATCAGGCTCGGCTTCGAATAAAATCGCAATTGCTCCAGTAACATATACAGTCGCGGCACTTGTTCCTGAAGAAAGTCCCCAACAATAGTCGTCTCCATCACAACTTGCTTCTCCGGTCATTATTACCGGTACTTTTTCCCCAGGTGCTACAACCTCTGGCTTTTCATTGGGACTATTTCTTCCAATCTTAGGTGGAATCAAGCTCCATTCATTGTCTCCAACTGATGAGCCTGACCAAATGTTACCATTCACATCAACTCCACCGACGCATATTACAGTACTCACTATTCCAGGTGATGCAACATCACCATCATCGTTTTCACCATCATTTCCAGCAGCAGCCACAACTACAATACCTGCATCATAAGCGTTCTCTACTGCATTTTCCGTAGCATCCCCGATAATGATTGAGAAACCTGAGGCATTACTTCCTAATGATAGTGAAATGATGTCGACATTGTTTGACACACACCAATCAATTGCTTCTGCGACAGTTGCATCATCACCTGATCCACCACCAGAGAGCGCCTTCGCAACATAAAGATCAATGTCTCTTGCAATGCCTGTCAGGCCACCATCAGCAACAAGTATTCCTGCCATCATGGTCCCATGTCCATTATCGTCATATGGTTCATTTTGGTCATTCAAAAAGTCAGACCAATCGGCTAACTTCAAATCATCAAGATCGGGATGTGACATATCAATTCCCGAATCGACTATACATACATCAACCCCGTCACCTGAAAGATGATCAACATCATCGTATTGAATCAAATCATCAAACTCACTCTCTCTTTCGAGCACTAAAGCAGATGGTCCAGTTAGGGTAATTTCACCAATGATGATTTGCCAGGTAAACCATGCTATTGCGATTAATATAATCGAGGTACATGCAACTGTAATTTTCTTGATGAAATCCAAATCATCCTCGATATGAGCATCGGGAATCGGTGGTAAATCTTCCATTGAAATCAACCCAGTGCTTCAACTGCTTCAACTAGTGTTTCTGCAAACAACCTAACTTCATCTTCAGTATTGTAGAGATAAGCACTGGCTCTAAGTGAACCTTGGTTTATCCCCTTGTCATTAAACCAGGAGTGGACGCAGTGCATCCCGCTTCGAACCATTACATCTGCTGCTTCGTCTAGAAGTATTGCTATGTCATGTGAATCGATAGAATCGAAAAGTAACGAACAAATTCCACCTCGTTGAGTAGCATCTTGCGGTCCAATAATTTCAATGCCATTGACATCTTTAATGATTGAAGTCATTACTTTGTTGAGTGATACTTCATGTTCGTGTACAGCATCCAAATCAATTTCTGAAATGTAATCAATCGCAGCATTAGTCCCCAAGATACCTGCATAATTTCCTAATCCACCTTCGAAACGAGCAGGAGGTTTGGACCACACCATCGAGTCATAATTCGAGGTGTCTACTGTACTTCCACCCGATTGAATAGAGCGCATTCCTTCAAGCAATTCCATCTTACCCCATAGTCCTCCCATGCCAGAAGGCCCCATCATCTTGTGAATTGAAAATGCCATGAAATCTATTCCTAAATCCTGAACATCTACCTTCATGTGAGGTGTTGATTGTGCACCATCAACACATACCATTGCACCAAAATCTTTGGCGATTCTTGCTGCTTCTTTAACAGGCGTTGCGACACCATCAAGATTGCCTACATGGGATAATGATACCATTTTCAGTTTACTTCCGGCATTCGCACAAGCTTCTTCGAAGTTCTCCATATCAAATGTATTATCGTCTTTTGACCGTACTACACGGTGGTCAATTCCTTGTTCTTGTTCCAATTGTAGCCATGGAACTAAGTTGGAATTGTGTTCCCTATCGGTGGTCAGTACAATATCACCTTTGTTCCATTCTAGGCCCTTAGCAACTTGATTTAGTGAATGGGTTGCATTTTTTGTAAACACTATTTCATTAGCTGTTTCAGAATTAAACATCTCTCCCATTTTACGACGGCAGCTAGCCATTTTCCGTGATACAGTAGTTGCATAACGATGTACAGATCGCCCGCCACAACCTGGGGACTCCTCATAGTATGACCGAATTGCTTCGATTACAGATTTGGGCCTCAATGTCATACAAGCATTGTCAAG
>QQSA01000039.1 GCA_003602535.1 Candidatus Poseidoniales archaeon | reverse complement strand
GCAGGTGGCATACCTGGCGGAGCAGGTGGCATACCTGGCGGAGCAGGCGGCATACCTGGCGGAGCAGGCGGCATTCCAGGCGGAGCTGGAGGCATTCCTGGTGGTGCTGGTGGCATGCCTGGTGGCATTGGTGGTTCGTTCGGGTTTTCTTCGCTCATTTTTGGACCTCCTTCATTTACCGCGTGGCGGCATCTTCCTCCATCATTGCTTAGCGTATAACCATTGTGCGAAGATTCTCACCTCAATATTGCCAGTTATGGGGTAAACGGTAGGTTGATGAGGGGAAGACTGAGCCCGCAATTCATGGTCGGTTTAGATACATCATCACCTCCTGTAATATTTGTAGTTGGAACTGCCGGTGCTGGCAAGTCTTCATTGGTGACTTCATTCCAAAGGTGGAGCCGCTTTATTGAGACTGAGATTATAGCAGTCAACCTCGATCCTGGTGCGGAAAGAGTACACTATGATGCTGAATTTGATGTAAGAGATGTCATTTCACTGACCGAAGTAATGAATGAGTATGACCTTGGTCCAAACGGTGCTCAAATTCTTGCTGCTGATTTAGTGGCTGCACAAGCATTGGATGTTGCCGATGAATTGCATGCACTTTCGGGAGAATTGATTGTTGTTGATACTCCAGGACAGGTTGAACTATTCGCATTCAGAGAAGCATCATCACATTTGATAGAGGTACTTGGACAAGACCAAGCTGCCATTATTTACTTATTCGACCCAATGCTATCTAGAAGTCCTTCAGGTTTCGTCTCACAAATGCTACTATCGAGTATTGTAGAGTTTAGATTAGGGCTACCTACCAAAAATTTCCTTTCTAAATCCGATCTCCTGGAAGAAGAAGAGTTAGAGAAAATCCTTGAGTGGTCTGAGAGACTTGAGATTCTCGAAATGGCACTTTACGATGAAGCAGGCGGTCAAAGAACTGAATTCGCAATCAATCAGTTGCGAATGATGCAGCAATTTTCCCAAACCCCTGGTTTGACACCACTATCTAGTGAAACTGAAGATGGAATGGCAGATGTGCTAACATTTGCTCAAGCATTATTTGGTGGAATGAGTGATGCTCGCGATGGCTTTGCAGCAGATATTGAGCACGAAAAGAACTGATTTCAACCGATGTGTCTTTCAACCGTCCTCAAAGGGCAAGAGACATGGCTGAGCATTTATTGGCGATTGACGACGTTGCTGAAGACTTTGAAGATATACTAACTTGGGCTATAGAATTCAAGAAAATGTGGAAAGCAGGAGACGACATTGCACTGAATTTCTTCCCACTTGCTGACATGGCAGTAGGAAGTATCTATGAGAAGCCCAGTACCAGAACTCGTGTTTCATTTGAAGTAGGGATTAACCGCTTGGGTGGATATCCACTAACCCTACTGAAGAATGACATCCAACTTGGTAAATCAGAAACTGTTGCAGATACTGCAAATGTACTATCCCGGTTCCTTGGTGCCATCACATACAGGTGCTTTGCTCATGCTGATGTTGCTGAATTAGCTGCAAATTCTGATGTTCCTGTTCTTAATGCACTTTCAGACAAGCATCACCCGTGTCAAGCCGCTGCAGATTTGATGACAATTCTAGAGCACTTCCCTGAACGAGAAGATCTGAAGGTTTCTTGGGTAGGAGATGGAAACAATGTACTTCATGATTTGATGTTAGCATGTGCGATGTTGGGTATTGATTTCCATTATGCATATCCTAAGGGATTCGAACCGGCAGAAGACATTGTAGCAAGAGCTGAAGATTTTGCCAAAGAAAATGGCTCTGAAATGATTGGAACAAACAAGCCAAAAGATGCTGTTAAAGATGCTAATGTAATCTACACCGATGTATTCATTTCGATGGGAGAAGAAGATATGAAAGACAAAATGGCAGCATTTGATGGATTCCAAGTTAACATGGATTTGGTAGAAAATGCGAATGACAATTGGGCATTCATGCATTGCCTTCCAGCACACAGAGGTGACGAAGTTACCGATGCTGTAATGGACCATGAGAATAGCATTGTATTCGATCAAGCAGAAAATCGAATGTGGGCTCAAATGAGTTTAATGGCATACCTAGTTGACATAGGCGCTTGGTCTGCAATGGGAGACTTAATGGGCGTAGGCCTCTAAGTCAAAGAATACTTACTTGAACTGCAAAGGCAATTAATCCCAATAGCATTCCAATTCGCACATTTTGTTGCGCCTTGTAATCTTCACCACGGAATAGTGGACCATTCAGAGAGAATAAGATGAATATTGCCGGCGCGTGGAATACTATCTGGTGATATTCAAATGGGCCGTACAAATGAGCAAGCCCAAGTGTAACCATTGATGCTAGTATGAAAACGTAGGCAACTGCTCTGGCATTCATTAGACCGATTCTCATTGGAAGTGTATTTCTCCCTTCATCAGTCTCCATATCTTCACAATCCTTGATTATCTCTCTAGCTAAGTTTGCAAAGAATGCAACACCTGCTGCAAACAGAACGATTGGAGTGTTAACTAGTGACACAGATGATGCGCCATAGAGTATTACAGCACCTACCATTAGTGAAATTGCGATATTTCCGATTAGTCCCATATTCTTAGTTCGTGGACCTGCATCATATGTATACATCAAAATTGCTGCTAGTGACCAAATTACTGCCAATGGATAAGGCTGATCTGTGAAAGGTATTGCTGAAACCATGCACAAAGCACTTAGGAAACTGAAACCATAAGCAACCTTGCTTGCATTTACGAGAGATATTCTTTCCGAAGGAATTGGCCGATGGGGCTTAGCAACTTTGTCTATATCACAATCTGCTATGTCATTGAATGTATTACCTGCTGCCATGAAACAAATGGCAGAGGCGGTCTGAAGGGCCACAAGACCTAGCGATTGAAAAGACCAATCGCCACTGAGGGCTAAGTGAGCTCCTAGAGGTACAGTTATTGCCGCTAGAACGACATTTTTTGGACGTGATAACTCGACAATCTCGCGCCACATCAGACCTATGGGGGGTGACAGGGGTACATGGTCAGTTCGCTACAAGAGCCCAAATGCAGACTCTTTCACGAAAGCCAGCCATTGTTGTGCCCTCAGTTAATCCTAGTTTCTCGAAACGACTGTCACGAGCAAGCACATTTCCAACTTGGTTCATTGTTGCTCCCCAGCGGAAACGTCGGTTTACATGATCCAAAATTTGGCTAGTATTAGATACACCATTAGTTGCAAGATATTCTGCAATTTCATTACGTAGACGTCCAGTTCGACTCATCAAGCTTCACCTCTTACGCGTCGTGCTAAATTTTTCCAGGTCATTGGAGCCTCGATCTTCAGAGGTTGCCAGTCCCACTTACCATCATTCGATACTATGTGGGTATTATATCTCGTGTTCATGTTTTTTGATTCTCCACTCGGAGTCAAGTCCGAGAAGCGGATGTTTTTGTTCATGAACCGAATTATCAGCCCTCCCTATATCAAGAAAATAAGGAGAGAGTAGAGTGAAAGTGAATGTACCTTAATGGACTACTAAGCGGCTATTTTCACTTTCATTTTTGTTGAATGTGAAGTGGACATTACCCGTTCACAATAAATACAGGTGACAAGTCGGTTGTTTGTCGCTCGTATAGTGTAGTGGCCC
>QQSA01000038.1 GCA_003602535.1 Candidatus Poseidoniales archaeon | reverse complement strand
GAGATTTGAACTGAAATGCGAAGGGGGCCCCTCTGTACACCCGTTGATACGAAGGGTACCCTTTCATGATACGCCTATACAGAGGGTGTCGCTAGGGCTAACCTATTACAATCAAAATTGTCAATTATTTCCATTGCTGATAATCTTGAATTATCATTGGCTGAGAGTTACCCTGCTTGCCTTTACGGAACATCATAATTAACAGTAATACTGCTATCAGGATTAGCATCCCTAAACTTGCCCAAAGTAATCTTGCTTCAGTAGAACTTTCTTTATCGCCCGCCCCAATTGTTGCTTCCAGACATAAATTTTCGACTGAATCTGGACAAGGGTCTGTTGCATCAACTAAACCATCACCGTCAAAATCTCGCTGATATGCATCACATCCTTCTAAATTAGCAGTTGAGCTATCTGTCGAATCTTCGCAAGCATCTAAGGAGTCAACAACTCCATCATTATCGCTATCTCTTTGAGAAGCTCCACAGCCGTTCTCATCAACATATCTTCTCTCATCAGAACTTGTTCCCAAACAAAGATCCCCATTCACTCCATTTGGATTGTCTCCGTATCCATCACCATCTAGGTCCTGCCATTGAGTTGGCTCGTTCTTGAACAAATCGGGATTATTCCCATATAGAGAATCACCATAACCATCACCATCTGTATCTCTGTACTGGGTCGGGTCTGAAGGGAAGTCATCCCCATTATTTCCTGATGGATTGTCACCAAACCCATCTCCGTCTGAATCTTTCCATTGTGTTGAATCGTATGGAAATTCATCAGGGTTGTTGCCCCAGTAAGCATCACAATAACCATCTCCATCAGAGTCTTGCCATTGTGTGTAATCATTAGGGCACATGTCTGGGTTATTCCCAGATGGATTGTCACAGTATCCGTCTCCATCAAAGTCTTGCCATTGAGTATAATCGTCCGGGCAATCATCTCCGTTATATCCCCATCTATTGTCACCATATCCATCATTATCTCTGTCTGATTGCTGGGTTGAATCATATGGGAAACTATCTCTCTCATCTCCAATTTCATCTCCATCAGAATCTAGGTCTAGCAATGCAACAAACATGTCATCATAACCACTAGTACTTCTTTCATCCAAACCTATGCTTAAGGAGGTTGAATTGGTTCTGCCTGTGACATAAACTACTCCGTTTGAATGGATATCAACAGACTTTAGTTTGTCCATATCGCTGCCTGTGGCCCCGATTACTCCTTGCCATTCACCTGACGAATCCAACCAAGCCACATACATATCCCAATCAGGCTCCCATGAGTTTGTATTATAGAGATAATAATCTCCAAATGTGATTGATGTAGACATAAAATGGCCTATAACTACCACTTTATCGTTCGAACCTATTGTCACATCAAAAGTACAATCTGACCCATCACCTTCTGCAGACACAGCCCAAACCCAGTTTCCATTACTACTAATTCGAGAAACAAAAACATCTTGTTGATCATCATCATAACTCTGTAAAATTGTTGAACCCAGTGCCATACTTCCGCTAAATTGACCAACAATTGCGAAATCACCATTTGTAAACGTAGAAACTCCAGTGATTCGTACAAGGTCGGCTTCCAAGTTCGCAGCACCTATCCAAGATCCATTTTCTGATGAGATAAATGAAACGAAATTTTGTCTTTCAGTTGTTGAGGATAATGAATGAGTGCCGAATTGTATTTCATCACTGTATATTCCAACAACAGAAATTAATCCATCTGAATTAATGGCCATATCGTAAGCTGCATCATCACCATTTCCTATAGCACTATTAGCCCATTGCCAATCTCCATTTCCATCTATTTTAGCGATGAAAACTTCAGCTTGACTAGTATTAGAGTTGTAAATTGTGTGAACTCCAAAATCCATTGATTGCGAACGAAAGAAACCCGCAACAATGGCTCCTCCATCTAAAGAATCATGCACTGAATAAACGTAAGACGTTTGTTCTTGTTGAATCATTTCTCCCCATGTGAAATAACCACCTGTCGTGGACTTCAATATATACGGCTGGTAAGTCCCTGGATGTGAATTCGTCATTACAATGTCTCCCGCCTTTACTTCTGAAGAATTAGAAGTAACTCCTATGAACACACCACTTGATGTAAGAGATAATGTATGTGCTTGTACAGAAGTATAGCCATCAGCGCCTCCAATTTGATTAGTCCATAACCAGTAACCATTTGGGGACAATTTTGCTAAAAACATATCACAAATACCTAATCTTTCGAGCACAAATGACCCTAGTTTCAAATCGTAGCAGAATATTCCAGAAACATATGCATTACCAGAGCTATCTACAACTATTGCTTCGCCGTATTCGTTTCCTGCTCCCTCCGATTGGAATTGTCTCTCCCATCCAATATCAACACTAGAACTCCTTGCATCTGCCAGCGCAATATTTTGAAGAGCAGTTAGTTCATTTACAACATCATTTTGGTCGATTTGTTCTTCTTTGTAGTCAAAAGTAATCAAAGATGATAGCAAAATCGCCGAAATAAATAATGCGATTGAAATTCTTGAACATGTCAAAAACAATCCCTCCGACATTACTCGGATATCATAATACCCCTTCAATTAATCCCCGAATTAGAAGTTAGATTGTTGCACCATACCACAATATCTGCATGGATTCTCGAATCTTCTTAGGGTTGATACATTCAACCGACATATCATTTCCATGAAATCGAATGGGTCTGCAGAAACCCCTCAAGACATTTTGGAGGTGTACAATGGGTGTTCAGTCCCCCAGTACACTCGCTA
>QQSA01000037.1 GCA_003602535.1 Candidatus Poseidoniales archaeon | reverse complement strand
CTCGTATACGATCGAATGGGTACCCTTCCAACTAATGGGTGTTGTAAGGGTGTCCAATTGAGACCCATGCAACCATCAAAATGATGATACGATATTACTTCCTAGTCATTGCATGACTAAGATTACTGGAGCTTGGTGCCCACAATGCCAGAAAGGAACTAACCATCAAGATCGTATTATTGATGCTAAAATATCTCCTAGTAAAAATCGACAAGTGAAAGGTATGTGGATGATGCTAAAATGTATGGAATGTGGAGTTAAACACTCTGCTGGATTCAAGATGTTTAGGCAATAGGAACATCAATATACCTCCTGTTGTTAGTTTAATTTGACTTGGGCCTACCCCCACGACTACGGCAGGATCACATTGGTTTAGTCGCCATTGCCTGTTGGGGGGTAGGTCCTTTTTTTATTTTCAACTCACAAAAATCTAAACAATCAACTAATTGATTTCGGATAAGTTGGAAGGGTTTATCCGAAACTCCATTCAGCGATTACAAGTTGTTGGAAGGGCTTTGCGTGGGTCTATTTGTTCGCTACCCATCCCTTCGAACAAGAAATTACTCATCGTTCTTACCCATACGGTAAGCCTCGATTACTGCTCTTGCTATTGCTTCAGGGTCGTTATTGATCTGCTTGTCAATTTTTACGCCTCCCATAATTGTATCACCAACCATCACAGAATCTGCAATAGATAGTGACTTCACATTGGAATCATTTTTCGACTCTGCACTTTCTTGTATCATTTTATCAAAATGAGACTTCGATTCCTTGATTTGTTTTATCTCAGAATCTTTTTCTTGAACCTCAATTTCTAATGATACGACCTTTTCTTTGGTTTCATCTAATTCAGATTTCAAATCTTCTGCAGCTTGTATGGCTTGTTTTAGTTGCAAATCCATCGCTTGAAGTACAGCTGCAAAAGTGGCAGGCTCATCACTTTCAGTTTTCGATTTGGGAAGTTTTGTAGACGAATTTTTCGAATCTGCAAAATTCGAAAATTCTTCCTCCTCAGGAAGTTCTCCAAGGAGTAATTTCCTTCTCGCATCTTTCATCCGTTGGATTAGCAAGAATTCATTGTATCCTGCCAATATTGCAAAACATAAAACTGTGAAACAGAGTGAAATATAGGGCCATCTTATTTGTTCCGCGTGACGGAAACTAAACATCTCGCTCATACTTTCCTCCACACCAGACGCAAGGGTAGCTATTTCAAACACCAAAAATCCAGAAATGAAGATTAGGATCAATATGTAAATTATATTGGTTAAATGTTCCTTTGCCCCTAATTCCCGTTGAGAAATGTCTGAAAATATTTCTTTTCGTTTTCCTGTAATATACCACAATGCTACTATTGAAGCTGCAAGGGCTAAGAATCCTAGCCATATGAACAGTTCATTATCAGACACAGACTTCTCAATATTTTATTTGTTTTAGTTGTGTTGATGACAATCTAATATCGGGCAGAGATACATTCATTTTACAGTTAGGGCCTGGCTATTTCCGCAATCCTAGCTACACAATCATTATTCGAGTTTACTAACTATTCAAATGGTCACTATGAGTCTTTAGTTGAGAATTCTAGAAACTATCCTTTATTATGACAGTAAATCTTCGCGGCCAGTGTTGAAAACCATCCTTCCTCGAGAAGTGATTTTAGCTTGCCAAATTTCATCTCTCGGATTGAAAGTTCGTAACATCTGCTCCCGACTCCAGTGCCTTCTCGCATCGACTTGATCAGCATATATTCCCCATTGAGTCCATTGATTCTCTGCACGGGACGCCTTCAGTACTTGTAGGGGCTTGAACGTTCCAAACTCTTGAGTAACCGAAATCCACTCAATTTTATGATATCTATCTTCAAGACCTTGGTGCAAGTCACCAACGATTTCGTATCCTACTCCTGAGTTAGGATCTAAGCTTTCCACATGACCTGGAAATAATTTCTCTAAATGTGAATATTTTTCTTTACTCATTCCAGCTGAAACCAGTAATGTGTCATGACCGTTTGGACCAAGGCCGGTGTGAAGGTCAATCGCCCAAATTTTGCTGACGCCTTCCAATTTTTCATCAAGCCAATTTAGTAGCAAGTCAGGCCCTGGCTGCAATTCCTTTCCACCGAATTGGATGGCTTTTGGATATTCATATTGGCCTTCAGCAATACACTGTTTTAGATTGTTAAAGCCATATTTCATAATCAATCTGAAAGCCTTTAACTTGAACCAACGCTCCTTCCTTTTAGGTGTGGTTTTTGGATTAATGAATTCGCGTACGTTTTCATATCCATCCGGCGTTCCCGTATACTCTTGATCCCTCCTCAAAAAATTACGATTTAAATCGACATTATTTTCGTTGAATCTTCTAAACCAAGCCATACCATATGGGTTGATTGTATGAACGAATATTATAGCGTGATCTTTGAAAGGATCCTGTTTGGATAAATCATCCATCACAGCGAGCTGAATTGCACTTCCCGGGTATCCTTCAACACCATGTATGCCACTACTTGAAAGCAAAACCTTTCCAGATTCAAGAGAACCAACAATGGCTACATCGATACATAATGGTTCACCAGCAGGACCAGTCATTCCAATTTCTAAACGGTCATTGGAAACCTTGTGGCCAGCCTCTCGTAAATCATCGCAAGCGATTAGGAATCTCCCTGCCGCTTCCGCATAGGAATTAGCAAACCACAACCGCCCTTCCATGGTGCCGCTAGTGCAGGCTACACTTGAACACTACCGAACTATGAATAATCATACCCCCTAACCCAACTTATGTCGGAGGAATTGATTGCAGCCGACATTCGTGAAGCAAGAACCCTGCCTTCGAGGTTTTACTACGACGAAGAGATTTTCGATATTTTGAAATCCGAATTTAAAGGTTGGCAGTTCGCACTACATTCATCTGAATTTAATTCTCAAAATATTCATCCAATAAAACATATTGAATCGGTTACAGGAGAATCAATAATAGTCGTGAAAGGAGATGAAGTAAACAGTTTGTCGAACATCTGCACACATAGAGGAATGCGTCTGATAGGAGAATCCTGCAACAAGAAATCATTCAGGTGCGAATACCATGGGCGAACATTCGAAATCGATGGCAAATTTCGTAATATGCCGGAGTTCGAAGAAGCGATTGGATTCCCGACAGACGATGACAACTTGCATAAATTCCCGTTGGAGATTTGGGACGGTTTGTACTTCACCTCTCTGAAATCGAACATAGATATCCCTTGGTCGGAACTAGAATCTAGATTCAAATTCCTTGATATCAAATCATTTGAACACGATCCTTCAAGGGATAGAGACCATTTCATTTCGGCAAATTGGATGTTATATGTTGATAATTATCTGGAAGGATTCCACATTCCATTTGTACATCCGGAGCTTAACCAAGCATTGGATTATTCTGGCTATGTTACCGAGACTTTCAATGGAGGAGTTTTACAAATCGGAAAGGCGATGGAAGGGGATGTAAAGTTCGACTTACCTAGNNNCCATCCTGATTTTGGCCAGGATATTGCTGCATATTACCTGTGGCTGTACCCAAATATGATGTTAAATTTCTATCCCTGGGGGCTATCATTGAACATAGTAGTCCCAGTATCTCCTACAGAAACAAGGGTGCTATATCGGGGCTATGTTGGTAATCAAGAATTGGCAATCAAAGGGGCGGGGTCGATACTCGATACAGTTGAAACCCAAGATCAAAACATTGTCGAAGCAATACAGAAAAATCTGAAATCTAGCGTTTATGATAGGGGCCGGTATTCACCTTCAATGGAGAAAGGAGTCCACCATTTTCATCGCATGATCTCAAAAACATTCATCGAAGATTAGTATTGAAGAGAGGGAATCAAATGGAAGAATCACCACTACTTACCATGACCAAATCGAGAGTAATCGGGCCCCAACCAACACCCACTCCTCAGTCTCAACATTTACTGGAAACACTATCTGGATTATGCTCATTTCACACAAGCGAGGACTTAACCAGCTTTCTTTTTACTGAGATGTTTCGAAATTTAGTGGGACTAGGTGAACCCTGGGTTGTGTTTGAAATTGGAATTTACCAAGACCATACAAAAACAATCGAAGCAATCCCTGTTCATGATGGAATAACCTTAGCAGATTCATCGATGAGCGGATGCATCCCAAATCATGTTGTAATAGTGAAAAATAGCGAAGATTGTGTAGAAATTTTGCAAAATTGGCATGATTGTGCGATGAACGACTAAAGCGATTCTTTGAAATGGGGTCTATGGCCCCATTACCACTGGAGAGAGGGCGATGAGGGGGGACGGATTTCGCGATTCACTTCCAGACCCGGACCCGGAGCAGACTGTAGAATGGCAAGAAGCCATCAGGGCAGTTAGCGATGCGTTGGGTCCGGAAAGAGCTCACAGACTTCTGTTGCAAACCATTGGAGCTGCAAGGGAAGAGGGCGTTGAAATCGATGTCGTTAATACGCCATATCTCAATACAATTCATCCATCTAAACAACCGAATTATCCGGGTGACTTAGATATGGAAAAGCGATTGCATGGCATCATTACATGGAATGCAATGATGATGGTAACTAGAGCAAACAAGGCCAATGACGGCATCGGAGGACATATCTCAACCTTCGCATCAAATTCTCATCTTTGGGAAGTTGGACAGAATCATTACTATCGTGGAAAAGATCTCGATGGATGGGGGGACCATGTTTACTGGCAAGGACATGCAAGTCCTGGAGTGTATTCTAGGGCTTGGCTTGAAGGACGACTTACAAGAGAAAATATCGACAATTTCCGAATAGAATGCGAAGGTAACGGACTTTCATCATATCCTCATCCTCGATTGATGCCAGAGTTTTGGGAATACCCTAGTGTTTCAATGGGATTAGGAGGAATGACCGCAATCCACACTGCTCGATTTAACAGATATTTGTCAAGTAGAGGATTAGCTGATACATCCAATTCTAGAGTTTGGTACACTATGGGGGACGGAGAATCCGATGAACCAGAGTCGCTTTCTCAACTAACTTTAGCAGCCAGAGAGAATCTTAACAATGTCGTAATGGTGATGAATTGCAATCTTCAACGACTCGATGGACCTGTTAGGGGCAACTCAAAAATCGTTCAAGAATTAGAAGGTAGATTTAGAGGATCTGGATGGAATGTAATCAAGATACTCTGGGGTTCAATGTGGGACGATTTATTCGCTAGAGATTCCGATGGAGTGTTGGCAAACAGATTACAAGAAATGGTTGATGGGGACGAGCAAAGAATCTTCACTAGTGATGCTACTACATTCAGGAATGAATTATTCAATACGCCGCAACTAAAGGCAATGGTATCTCATCTTAGTGATGAAGACCTGGAATCCCTAGCCAGCAATCTTGGTGGCCATGATATGATTAAGATCAACGCAGCTTATGCGGCTGCTGAAAATAGTGAAGATAAACCAACAGTAATTCTTGCTAGGACTATCAAAGGATACGGACTGGGCCCAGCATTTGCAGGCCGAAACTCAACTCATGGCAAAAAGAAGGCCGATGAAGACAGTATCAAATGGATGAGAGACGATCTTGGACTACCGTTTACAGACGAGGAGTTGAAAGAATATCCATTTGTAGAACCCGAAACCGTTCCAGAAGTGGTCGCTTATCTGAAGCAAAGAAGAGAAGCACTTGGAGGATTCTGCCCAGAAAGACGCTCGCCTCCATCTGAGTTAGAACCACCTGGCCCTGAGGGATATGCCACATTTGATGATGGTACAAAGGGAGAGATGCAAGTATCCACTACAATGGCATTTGTGCGTTTGTTAAGCGGTTTAATGAAAGACAAATCTATCGGCAAGAGAGTAGTTCCAATAGTTCCAGACGAAGCAAGAACATTTGGAATGGATCCATTATTTGCCCAGTTCGGAATCTATCATCCAGAAGGGCAACTATACACTCCTGTGGATCACAAGATGTTGATGAAGTATAAAGAAAGCGAAAAGGGCCAACTCTTCGAAGAAGGTATTTCTGAAGCAGGAGCAATGTCTACATTCATTGCAAGCGCAACATCTTATTCAACGCAAGGCTGTCCAACAATACCGTTCTACATATTCTACAGTATGTTCGGTTTCCAGAGAGTTGCCGATTTAGTTTGGTCTGCAGCAGACCAACGAGCTAGAGGCTTCATGATTGGCGCCACCAGCGGTCGCACAACACTCAACGGAGAAGGGCTTCAGCACCAAGATGGACACAGCCTTCTAATGGCGCACACCAATCCAGCAGTTAGGGCGTACGATCCCGCATTCGCATATGAGTTGGCAACTATTATCCGCTCAGGAATAAAGGAAATGTATGTCGATGAAACAGATGTAATGTATTACGTGGCAGTGTACAATGAGAATCATCCAATGCCTCCGAAACCAGCAGGTTCTGATGAAGGAATCGTCAAAGGAATTTACAAATTGAGAAGTGCTCCAAAGGGGGATGGGCCAATAGTACGATTAATCGGCTCAGGGCCAATAATGTTACAACTTTTGGCTGCTGTTGAGACACTGGAAGCCTACGGAGTCCGCTCAGAAATTTGGTCTGCAACCTCTTATGGAGAATTACGTAGAGAGGGTCTTGATTGCGAGCGTGAAAACAGACTCAGCCCAAATAATGCAAGACAGATTCCTTTCGTTGAACAAATGCTCGGAGATGGAACCTACCCTACAATAGCGGTTAGCGACAATCAAATCGCAGTCCCAGATATGATTAGACAATGGGTAGGTGGAGATTACACGGTTTTGGGGACCGATGGATTTGGGCGCTCGGATACTAGGCCTAACCTCCGCCGCTTCTTTGAGATCGACTCTCAACACATTACTTTGGCAGCATTATCATCACTAGTTCGATCTAAAGATATCAATGTCGAAATTTACGATAAAGCGGTTAAAGAACTTGGAATAGATAAAGTTCGTAGTGACATAACCTCATTGTAATTACTCGATGAAAATTGCAATATCTTGCAATTCCTTTCGAGAAATATCAGGAACTTCAGCGTCTTCAGCCGGATACCCTACCGGCATTACTAACATAGCATGTTCATGAGCCGGCCGGTTTAGTATATCTCTTAGGAAGCCCATTGGAGATGGAGTATGGGTAAGTGTTACCAATCCCATGTTATGTATAGCGTGAATGAACATTCCAGCCGCAATCCCACAAGATTCAGTGGAGTAGTAAGTTGGGCCGGATTCACCATTAGAACGCAATCTCTTGGTCTGCCTAAACAATACCACTATCCAAGGGGCATCCGTCATATGCTGCTTTACAGCATCGGTGCCCAAAGGCGCTAATACCTCTTGCCAAGCCTCAGGCATCCTTTCCGAGTACGTTTTTTTCTCTTCAATTTCAGCGGCTTCACGCATTTTGGCTTTGATTTCAGAATTACTAACAGCAACGAAAGTCCATGGTTGTAAATGCGCACCACTAGGGGCGGTAGAGCCGGATAAAATAGCACTTTCAATTAACTTCCTCGAAACCGGACGTTGAGAAAAATGACGGGTTGTGCGCCTTGAATCCATCTGCTGATAAAGAGAAATAGCACGTTCATGCATTTCTGATTCAGGCAATTCATCCCAATCCAATGCGATGAAACCATCTTCTTTCAAACTAACACCTCGGGCATCTTGCCACGCAGTCGCAACCAAGTTTCAGACCCGAATATTAGTGCATACAGCGAAGCCAGCCAAAGCGTAGGCCTCGACCAATAATCAGAATCGCCACTTAGTAGAATTACACATAGCCAACTCAGAGTTGCCAGATCTAACATCCACCTGAGGCCTGCCAGAATTTGTTTTGAATTAGACTGCATCTCAGTTAGTTGAGTGCCAGTTAACACTGTGGTAAGACCTTTCAATTTCGATAATGCGTTTCCACCATTCCACCTAATTTTACCTAGCTTGAATCGATTCCATCCGTCTATAACAAGGAATAGAGTTACCCAAACAACTACGACTTCAAGCAAGGGCTCAGCTCCATACAAATGTAGTCCATTAAACGACCAATAAAGCAAGCCCCATAACCATGCCACAATAATAACCTGTAATGCTCTAGCAAACTTACTCAACTTCCTAAGTAATTCAGCATCATGAGATAATAGTAATTCCAATGAAATAACCAGACCTACTCCAAATGTCAACACGAAACTACCGGCAAGCCACCACCACTCCAATGATGAATCTCTCCAGGCTAGAAGAAGTGCGACCAATGTCCAGCCCATGACCAACGAGGTTGTAGCATTCACAGTTGCCTGCATAACATACAACGGGTCTCTTCCATCTTTGAGTACAGACAGTCCCCCCATCAATCGGACTTCGAACGCAGAGTCGTCAACAATTCCTTGAGCGGCTGCAGTCATACCGCCAACCGATTTTAATCGGGCAGACTCAACTAAACCCTCTTCGCTAACGTCATTGCCATTGGTCCAATTAGAACCTCTTGCAGCAGCTGCCGCAGCCCC
>QQSA01000036.1 GCA_003602535.1 Candidatus Poseidoniales archaeon | reverse complement strand
TCAGTCTCAACGTCTCGATTATTTGTTCAACCGCTTCCAGCGGCTTCTCTGCATCTACACCGGGCGCAACTCTTAGCGAAACATTGGTCTTAGCCTGAGTCCCAGAGTTACGTATTCCAATTGAAACACCTTCACCTTCCAAGAGCATTAGATTCGCTTCTCCCACTAGCCCCCTTCTGTTTAACGGACCCAATTTTTGGGTCGCTATGTGTTCTACAGTATCGGCTAAATCGTTTCTCCCAGTCCACCTGGATCTGTTTGAGTCTTTGATAGATGTACGTTGCTTGAACCCTCTGGAAAATGCATTATTTCTTTCTTCACAAGACATTGCACAAAGCACGATTAGCATACTAGCAACCCCGTCTCCTACCAAGCACCTGCCCCCATTTGGATTTGGCGCGGACATAACCAAATGCCCCGAATCTTCGACTCCTAGAACATTACGAGAATCATTTCTCAATGCATGTGCCAACCATCTATCTCCCACTGCTGTTTGTGAAAAGGTAACTTCGGCCTGTAATCTGTCAAGAGATGACATAAGGGCCAAATCGGATTCAATGCTAGCGGCTAGGTGCCACTCGCCTGTCGCAGAACGCAATATGTGGTCTGCCATTTCATCACCATCTACCACTCTGCACCCATTTTCAGTAGATTGGATTAGTAAACATCTATCGCCATCTCCATCTAATGCAGCAGCGATAATTTCGCCCGGAGGGCATCTTTTCAAGGAATTAATCAGTACATGTTCACTGCGTGCAGCCTCCTCCCATGTCCATGAATCAGTAGGCGACATGTCACCTGCTCCACAATTCTCATTCAATGCCGGAGCATGTATTGAAACGTCATTCGACTTGATTCCGTAGCGTGACAATAAAGCCGACAACCATTCACTAGCAGCACCTTTAGATGAATCAATTAAAATCTCCATGTGAGGCGGTGAAGAGAATAATCCTGAGAATTCTGCAATCCTGATAATCAACAATTCTTGATGTGCAATATCTGCATTAAATTGGAAATCCGGAATCGATAATTCTTGTTGATGTGTCAAATCAACCTCTCTTTCCTCAGCCGCTAGTTGTATCACCAATTCAGAAATTTCTTGTTCTAATTCAGGACTAGTTTTGAATCCTTCAGAATCAAACACCTTGATGCCAGAATCTGTTACTGGGTTATGGCTCGCAGTAATCATACAACCTAAAGCCGATTTAGTTTCTAAAAGAGCGTTATGCAAGCCAGGAGTAGCACATATTCCTCCATGAGTGACCTTGCATCCGCCTAAACGAAGCCCAGTTGTTAATGCAGAAACTAATTGAGGGTTTGCAGGCCTATTGTCCCAGCCAATTATCACATTAGACCCCGAATCAACTATGCGTGACAAAGCCTCTCCGACTATTCTCAGTAATCGAGGAGAAATCGACCGTTCTTCCAAAAGCTGAGATATTGCAATTTCATCAGTTCGGGGGGAATCGGTAACTTCTCCTCTAATCCCGTCAGTGCCAAAAAGCATCTAATCACCCAATCTTTGAATCAGACTCATAAATTCCTGTAACTGTAGTATTTGGCATAACCATGCATCTAGCGCCTAGCACTACACCCGGGTTAGTTACTGCATTACATCCCAACTGCGAACCTTCTCCGATTATTGCTCCAAATTTACGCAACCCAGATCCGATTCGTTCACCAGAAATTCTAACATGAACTTCCCCTCCATCATTTCTGAGATTAGATAGTTTCACTCCTGCTCCCAAATTCACATTTGGGCCTAGAATGGAATCTCCGACATAATTGAAATGTGGAGCTTTTGCATTTGGCAATAGAACGCTGTGTTTTGTTTCACTAGCATGTCCTACTAGTGCGCCTGCGCAGATCCAAGAGAACTCTCTAACATATGCTCCATGCCGAATTACGGCATTTGGGCCGATATATGCTGGTCCAATAATGTGAACACTAGACTCAATCTTTGCAGATTTGTCGATATGAACAATCCCATTAGCTGAGTCTATACTAACATCGTCTCTTTCCAAAGGGCCCATGTCCGCTAGCATATCGGCCATTTGGCCTTTCAGCGTTGGTAAAATCGACCAAGCAGGGCCACTCGGGAAACATGGTTGCCTACCAAGAGACTCATCCAAAGACGGCCAAAGTTCATCCGAAGACGGGGCGCTCATCATGTAACCCGAGCGCCTGCATCGATTTGACCTTTTCATGCCACACTGTATATTCTCTTGCCGGTCGAACGGTCAAGAGTGAACATCACATTGTTCTTCAAGTACCTAGGAATGAAGAAACCAACCTTCCTTGAGGTAAGTCCATGATTACGCATTCTACGTGTGTTGGACAGATGATCAACTATGTCTGCTGCCGAACATCCTGGATTACTCGAAATGTAATCGATAATTTCCATTTTCAATCTTTCAAGCCTAGCTGTTTTCTGAGATCCATTCCCATTCATGTATAATATTACGTTGAGATGGTATATTGCTTGATAGGGGGAAATCCCCGGGCTCCCTGATTAGAATTAAATTTCACAATCCTAAAATTCAGTCACAGAAAATTTAGCATATCAGACCATTTGAAAGAGGAACCACGGCGGAACATCTTTTCATGGAAATCGGTTTGTAGGTAATGCACACATCTGTTAACGCGCCCTCGACTATTGTAACATCCTGAGCGTGTATTGATTGGAACCATAATAGTTGACAGATCAATAGCAGGCCCATTAGCAGGGGGCATAGAAACTTCGACCTTCTCTTCCTTTCCATCCCATGAGATTTTTTCAAATTCTGGCGAAAGCAAGTTCATATCATCTTCTAGACGAATTACACCTTCTGCTAATCGCTTAGGCGCCCATGTATTCGAGTTTGAGCCATCCAGCCATTGAACCATTTTTTTCATATCTTTAATCTCTAGCAATGTAATGAAAGATCTCTCCCACCATCCTGGTGAGCGAACAATCGTCACATGATGTATACCGGGCTGTATATCTCTGGCGTCCAAATTATCGGCCCATGTGCGACAGATATCTTCCAAACGAACGGGAATGATTGGCATGTCTGGTGCCATAATATCGCTTAGGCGATATGGATTAGCCAACTCTCCAGCGATTAACAAAGGTCTTCTATTCTGTAAATCAATTACTTCAGAAATCTTCTTTCCGTCGGGCATTGAATGCTGACCAACATATGTTTTCAATTCTTCAAGGCCGATAGATTCGCTATCTGGCATCTGTGGCGGGATTAGGTCAACAAAATCATTTCTTGAAAAAAAACTAGGGCCTTTTGGCAATGGTAAAGGAGAGTTACCAGGGGGGTTTGGCCAAAGTCTAGGAGAAGACATAACGCGCCCAGACATAATGAATTGTTGAAACTTGCTCACAGAATGAACCTAGGTAAGTGGCGCGCAACAATACTAGGAGACACCGATCCAACAATTTGCCCTTCAGAATTAGTAACCGCTAATTGATTCAAATCATGAGCTAGCATCAATGCAGCTGCCTTTAGCAATGGAGAATTTTCCCTCATAGTGATTGTTTCTTGAGTAATTAGTTGACGAGCAGGTATTGCGTGCATCCATGCAATATCCCGGTTAACGGTTTTTTTCGCTATAATTTTTAGCAGGTCTACTGCATGAATTCTACCTATTGGAACTCGCTCAGAATTTACTATGAAAAGATGATCCCAATTTTTACTGGTAATCCTATCCAAAGCATCTGCAACAGATGCTTCTTTGTTTAGGACATTCGGCACACACATCACTTGTCCACACGTTAACGAACGTACTGCTCTTGACCTATTCCCGACTGTAGAATTCCGAGGTTTTGATTGAGGCATTTCCATCGCTCCTTAATCGGCGCCCCCCCTGCTCCACCTATTTGAAGGCATCAGGATTTTGGAACGATAAAATGACTTTAATTCGGAGAAAAAAAACCGTAATTTGGTAATAAATCTCCCAAAGGATTCTGGCATGTGGAAAACATGCCCCTGATTATGGCGGGACCTCCCATTCTGAAGCGCACAAAACGAACCTTCAATGGGAAAGAGGCCCCCGGTACGCTCATGCCACTGCCTCCGGACGTCTTAGCTCGCTTAGCGAACCTATCTGGATACGATCAAATGTTGGAGATGGATGCGATAAGTAGGACTCATGGTATAGGTCTAGCCCAAATTCAATCGGAATTGGCAGCCTACAACGCTGGCCCGAAGACCATGTCGCCTACGCCTGCCGAAGACCATTTTACTCCTGTGGCCTACAAAGAAGCAGTAGATTTTGGAGCAGCTCAGCCCCTAAATACTGGCCCGCAATACATAGATAATCCTGATCAATATCGTATGAAATACAATCCTTCTCAGCAAGGCCTGGACAACCAATCAAAGGTCCGCCAAGCCATAATCTGTCCCGCTTGCTCATCACCTTTGGGAATTCCAGATATTAGGCCAATCAAAGTAACATGTCCTCAGTGCATGCACGAGACGGTCTTTCACAACTGATTAAATTCCCCAATAGCGTTCTGACTGGGCTTGCCTTGCTTGCACAGCACGCACTATCGTTGTAGTGACCCATAGCACTGCTATCCACATCAGCGGCTCTAGCATTACATTCCAAATTCCCTGTACTGAAAATTCGTAATCCTTACCTTGGAGAACATCCATTGCAATCTGCAGGCCTTGGTCCAAGAATGAGTAAACAACCATTCCGAATACAGCGAGTACGATTAGCCTTCCAGAGAACGAACCCTTTTGCAATCTTAGAAGCATGAAACCTGCGGTTGAAGTTAGGAATGCAATGACAATCCATGCTAATGCTGAATGAACAACACCAATCCAAACCACAGAATAATTTGATGCAGCATTCAATTCAAGATATCTGTCATATCCTGTTGCTACTGCAAAAATCGCACTGAAAACGGTGCTGGTCCAAAGTAATGATGAAAACATTGCAGCATCAGCATTTTCCCGCATTTCTTGTGCGATTCTTCCAACTGTAGCTTCAAGACCAAGTCCCTTTGACAAGATGAATAGTCCAAAAATTAGAGGCAGAGAACCAATTACAATTCCTCCCAGAGTATCTGGCAGCATTATTCCAAACCCGAAAACGGCCATAATGGCTCCAAGTGGAACAAGCATTTTCGCACGCCACTTAGGGTCTTCTAAAGCCTTCACAATGTAGTAGTAAGTCCCTTCAATGCCTTTTGATTGCTTAACAATAATCTTCTGCACGTGGTCTATTCTTACTTGACTTTGAATAATAGGCAGAACCGACTCATCTTCAGCACCGTCGGTTACCAATATTGCTTGATCAGGTTGAAATTCGGTAACGACTTCTTCTAACTGAGCAGCAATAGCACGATCCGAACGAACTCCAACCTTTTCATCTCCTGTAAGAATTGCAACTTCAACCTCATCACCTTCGCTATTGGCTTCTGCAAGGTTATCGTGCTGGTTCAGTGCGCCTAGAATAGCATTCGTATCACTTTCTTCAGGGTCTGCGATTCCTAATTTAAGCGCAGCAGTAAGTACCTGCTTCCGTCCGACGACAGGTCCACGAATTGCCGTTTTCAGACCAAGATCATTATCTCGGTCTACCGTCAAAACGAGAGTTCTTGTCATACTGTTCAGCCCCGGCTACGATATCGCTGACGCGCTTC
>QQSA01000035.1 GCA_003602535.1 Candidatus Poseidoniales archaeon | reverse complement strand
ATCGCCGCAAGCATTCGGCCCACTTTCCTATTTGAGATAAAACAGACGGTCTAGATTTTAATTGAAGAAATCTTCAAACTCGTCATCTGGATCTTTAGATTGTTTCGCAGAGCGCCTCTTCAGAACCTTCGACATTTTCTTTTTCCTGTTAAGGATTATAGGTAATCCAATGAAGTTCATCACAATTGTAAGAAGCATAATGAATCCAGCTATTTGGAATGTTTGAATTTCCATATATTCTTGGAGATCTCCTAACCATTCTACTCCATAGGGCGGCTCAGGTGGCTCAGGTTCAGCAGGAATACGATCTTGGTTGTAGTTCCAATATTGGTCCTCGATGTACACTCTTTCAACATTATTTGATGGATAAGAGACAGTGGTCAATTCATTACCTACACTATCTAGTGGGGTTAGTATGTAGTAGTATGTCCTGAGGGGCATAATTCCATCATAATCAGTACCTTTCTCAGTAAATGTTCCCCTTTCTCCAGGAACATTAGTTAATCCAGTAGCAATTGGTTCAATGTATCTTAAATCAACATTATTCGGTCTAAATTCGACCCGGTATATGTTCCAAGTAATATTTCCAGTCGGCTCATTAGATGGCCAAGTCCACGATAATGATAATTCATAACATCGATTCCAATCTTTGAAGAGTTCATAGCAAGCAGTATCATTATTGTAAGTAATTGATGCTCTTAGCCCAGATACTTCTGATGTGGGGTCTACTGAATCTCCACAAGTTAGGCCAGGAATCCCATCTACTTGTGTTACCTTGCCTTTCAGGAAGTCTGCTTTACCAGCCCTATCGATTGGCATAATCGCATAAGAAGCACAAACTCCAGTCTCCAACTCTCTTTCATCGATCCAGCTGGATTCCACTCCTTGCAGGGTTGCAGATAGAGAGTCGTCCATTAGTCCATTCCAAACGAATTCACTAGTTACGTCTGTAGGATCTGGGAAGTATGATGCTGATGAAGCAGAACTGGTGATTCTGTAAATATTCCATCCTCCGAAATAAGGGTTATCTAAATCGCCAGTAGGTGACCAATCTAATCTCATTTTTCCATCAGGTAATTTGGTTATATTTGGTTGGCCCAAATCTATGTCTGGAGTTTCTAAATCACCAACTATTAGCAAATCCATATTTTCTATAATATGGACTCTTATTGTGTCATTATCAATTAACTCATACGTATTATCTGAATCAAATTGCTCCCACATATATTGGTCGTATCCATTTAATTTGTGGACAACTAGACTTTCCCTAGGTATGTTGTCTGGAATTAGTTTTGAAATATTAATGTCAAATTCCATCCAGTCCATTCCAGGATCGGG
The DNA here is from genome assembly GCA_003602535.1 of Candidatus Poseidoniales archaeon. Lineage (GTDB taxonomy): Archaea > Thermoplasmatota > Poseidoniia > Poseidoniales > Poseidoniaceae > MGIIa-K1. Next base: position 11,380 of record QQSA01000035.1, on the reverse strand, counting down.
ATCTTCAGAAGTTGAAATCACGTCTATTGAGATTCTAATTAAGGCTTCTAAATCATCTTCTACTGCATAATTTATTCCGGGTTTAGGATAATCATATTCAACAATACTGGTGGCATGAGTTTTGGTCACTGCTGAACCATTTAACCAATCTCCACTACCAATATCTGAACTGTTGTAAACTACGATTGATGTTGTTGCAGATTCCATATTTCCTAATGAATTAGTTGCTCTGACAGATATGTAATGATCTCCTAACCCTATGTTTGAGGCTGGTATTTCTAATTCTTGTCCAGTGCCTAACGGGATTATTCCAGAGAGCCACCAGGAATAGGTCAATGGCCCAGAGGCAGTAGGAAGTGTCTTGGCACTGAAAGTAATATTGTCTGCTGTTTTGTATTTGCCGAAAAAGTCACTTTGTTCAATCGAAGGACCAGTGTCTCCTGAAATCACTTCAGTAACTACATTCAAGATATTATCTGATGGTTTTTCATCAGTCCCTTCACTGAGTGCTTCGCTCACAAATACGGAGAGTCTTTTGTCTCCTAATTTATTCATGTCGAAAATACAGTTAAATGTTCCAGCAGGAACTATTTCATCTGGCAAACAATCTTCAATTGATTCAATTTGTTCATCCAAATCCATAACTGTGAATCTAACTAAAGGTTCGTTAACTGTATGGTTTCCTAGATTGGTTACTATTACTGAAACACTGTCATCGCCATAGAAATACTGCGCTGAATTTGGAGCATTAAGTGGGTACATAGAAGTGATTTGTAAATCAACAGTGTCATCAAAAATAACGTCAACTGATTGCAAATCGTTGTAATCATTCATATCTCCAGATTCAGAACCACTGGAATTCATGAGACCATAAATCATGGTGTAACTACCTTCTGTGTCAAAATTCAAAGGAGCCATTTGTCTAGAAAATGAATTCTGCCCTCCGGTTGGGAGGTTAGAATATGAGGTGGATGATTCAGCTCTTTCAACTCCTATGTTGTCAATTAGCTTCCATCCAATGTCTGCAACAAGGCCGCAAGAGCCACATGATGTTACAATTCCATCTAAGGTCATGTTGTAATCTGTATCCGTGTTCAGGATCAATTTGCCATCATAAACTGCCAAGTTGCTAAGTTGGCTGATTGGGTCCTGTGATCCAAATTCTATGTCAACAAGGTTTCTTACTAAATTGAAATTGTAAATTCCAATATCATTTGATGTATTAGTGTCAGAATCTTGGAACCTGTACACCAGCGTGTAAGTGCCCTCGTCTCCCTCAGAATTGAAAATCTGAGAGAAGGTGTAGGTTGTGTTAGCACCAATAGCTAATGGTTCGATCGAGCCGATTCCATAATCTTCACGATCGTTGTAGCATGAACTACTATCTTGAATCCCTTCACAAATGAACCATTCAATAGAACGTGCCTGTGAATTATAGAAGAATCCAGAATTTGTAACCTTTACCTCCAAAGTAATAGGGTCCCAGGCCGTCATGTAATCTCCTGGGAGAGGCGAAATAGATGCTGTGATCTCATAATCTCCACTTACATTTGCAGATGCTGTAGGAACTAGGCTAATGCTTCCTAAAGTCGAGACTAACAATAGTGCAACCAAACCAATACTTCTCCGTGAAGAACCATTGTCGGATACAGCATTCGCTCTGGACATCATGTTGTCCTGCCACTCGCCCCTCAAATATCAATCGGTGACTAAAGTCGAAAACATTGGGATTGTAGGGTTTGTTGTTCTAACGGGCGACACCCTCTTGACTCTTGCATGCACCCGGATGTTTATGCAAGGTGCTAAACACTCCCGCAATTCTTCCAACTCGGAGGATGAAGGAGTTGTTGCAGTTGTAGAATTCCTTTCTGCATTCACTCTATTCTTGATGATATTGACGGCCTTTATGTCACTTGCACAATTAGAATTAGGTAGTAATGATCCCTATACTGACCTTGTTGATCGTTCTGCAGTAGATGGATTAGATCGTTTAACAAATGGCAAAGGTTGGTTTGTGCCCTATGTTGACGGAGTTAGAGATCAATCAAATGCTTCAGAAGATTGGCATCTCATTCCAATAACTAAATTGTACGATGGCGTTTTACAGCCAGGTATAGTTAACGAGGGTCTTATTGATTTGAATAGAATTGCAGCACTGCCTAATGTTAGTATTGAAGCCATGGCTGGTGGCCTCGGTTTGGCAGATGATCTTCAAGTAAGATTGCTAATTCAAATCGAATCATCATCCAATTCATCAAATGTCGGCGAAATTCTCTTCGAGGGAGGGTCCGACCGTACTACTGCATCAACTTCCTCAGTAGCCAGTAGGACTTTCATTAGCAACGGCGATGTAATCTCTGTAAGTCTGGAGGTTCATGATGGTGGAGAGTCTCCAGAAGTTCTACGAATCACTGAATTTTCTCCTAGGCCAGCAGATGGTGGGCCTGAATGGATCGAAGTAGAGAATAAAAATGGGTTCGCTCTATCATTGAGGGGTTGGTCCTTCGAGAGAAGCGGTTCTAGTGGGACAACCGATTACTTGTACAAAGAGGGAGTGATACCTGGTGGCGGCATAGCATTGTTCACAGGAGATCCATCCAGTCAGGTTATCGGTAATGCGTCCGTAATTTATGATATGGGAGCTACCGGATTTTTGGGAGTAGGTTCGATTGACGGTTTGGATAATAATGCAGGTCGATTACGAATGCTGTTCGCAGAAGAAGACGAAGGCTCAGGTACCCAGGTGTGTAAAATAGAATGGAGTGCCCTCACAGGAATTCTTTCTAATAATACAATTGTTTGGAATGGCGGTCCGCCATCATCTTCAGGCTCTTGGGATTTATCACAAACTCCAACTCCGGGCGAAGTATGAGTGATTTTGGCGTATCGTTCATTTAGTGAGAGGGTTTGGCTTGGGTGTTACCCATGCAACCAGCGACAGTTTACAGCCGTGACCGTTGTATCACAGGTATCCATGGTATGGACGAAATTTTACGAGGTGGAATTCCGTATGGGTCTACCGTTCTTGCCGCTGGTACGTGTGGTTCTGGAAAGACCACTCTAGGCATGGAATTCCTAGTCAGGGGAGCCCTTGCAGGAGAGGCATGTGCTCATTTTACAGCTACGGAGCCGAGTGTGAAATTGCTAGAGAACATTCGACAATACGCGTTCTTCGACATGAATATGATCGATAGTGGTTTGATCAACGTATTCGACATGGATGTATTGTATTCGTGGTTAGGTTTAGATAAGGCATCTTTCGACTTAGATGACGTTCACGCTCTGATTAAAGCGATTGTAGATATTGTCAATACAATCGGTGTAACTCGTTTAGTTATTGATTCTGTAACTACTCTTTGTTACAAAATTAAGAGTGAACAATTAATCCGAGATTTCTTGTTTACTTTGGGTAAGAAATTAGCTACGCTCGGCTGTACTACAATTTTAATTTCTGAGATTACTTCAGCTACTGAAAATGCCCACTGGTCATCATTCGGTGTAGAGGAAGCAATAGCCGATGGTATCATCGTAATGGGGGATGTAGAAAGAATGGGACATCTTCTTAGATTCTTACAGGTAGTGAAAATGAGAGGAACTGCTCACAGCCGTGCTAAACACGCGATTGAGTTAACTCCACTTGGTGTGATGTTGACTCCAATGCTGAAGTGGGGCGCTGTTAGCGACAAAACAAGTAGATGGGGGTCGTGATTATGTTTGAATTAGATCAGAGAATCGCTGAACAGTTGACTGAAGTTAGTCTAAATTCCTCCGTCCAGGTCAGATGTGGAAATTCTAATGCGTTTATGGTCACAGCATCTACCATGATTCCATTAATGCAAATGTTTGAGATGGGTGGCGTTTACATTTGCGCAACCAGAGGCGCAGTAGAAATCATCGAAGGGTTTGAAGCGATAGGCGTGGACGTTTCCAATATCCAATTCGTAGATTTGGTATCTTCTGGTATTTTGGGAGGAACTGATGTTGCTTATCCGAATATTACATTCGTCGACAGTCCAATTATGTTGGAAAGTGTACTTCTAAGGACATTGTATATTCTAAGAATTTCAAATACTGAAAGAAATTTCGTATTAATCGATTCTGTCAATGCTCTTGCAATCTACAATGAAGAAAGGATGTTAGCAGAATATCTTCATACATTCATCAATACATTCCGTCAGCGTGAAGTATTATCTGTGATTCTAAATGTGCCTGATCAAGTTCCTCCTATGGTTCTATCAAATTTGGACCTGTATTGTACTGATTTAATTGACCGCGGCCAGGTCGTAATTCACTGAAGGTGAGATTTATGAATAAACAAATGACCTTTGATTCAGATGATGAGGAATTCTTCGGTAGCGTTGGTAGTTTTGGAGTGCCAAAGTTCGATAATGCAATGTATGGTGGTGTACCAAGGGGTTTCCTTGTAATCGGTTTCACGGATATCGGAGCAGGTTCTGAATTATTTGCAAAGCAATTTACATCTCCAGCGGAAGAACCAGATAATACGATTTTAATTTCAACCAATGAGAGCCAATTGGAAATAGCTCGCGTGTTTAAGAAATATGGGTGGCCTACTGACATTTCAGTTCGAACCCTCGGTGAAGAATTTAACGCTAGAGTATTGGAAAAAGAATTGCTGGCTAGCCGGTACAGATTAGAAGGATTCAAACTTCCAGATATTCAGAGATTAGCTCAGACCAGATTTGTAGATGATGATACACAAGATTTCCTGACAGAAATGACCAATGAAATCATGGCTATGGGTCCATATTTTAGAGCAGTTGTAGATTCACTTGACTTCTTCATGCAGAGAGAAGACCCAGGGCGCGTAGTTGCTATGCTAAGAATGATGCAAGCTCATACCCAATTGCACCGTGGAATACTATTCATTACTGTGTCAAATGACACTATTACTCCTGCTATCAAGCAAGAAATGGCGGCAATTGCAGACATGGTCTGTGATTTCAAGGTTAGAACTATTGGTTCCGATTTCGAAACTTCAATGATCGTATCTAAGTTTAGAAACGCTCCTGAGAATCTATCGATCATGGTTTACAGAGTAACTCCAGAAGAAGGTATTACTCCGGAGACTGTGGAACGTATCGCTTGATACTTCGAGATAGCCGTCTCAAGAATTGGAACCTGTCGCTAGTAATCTTTTACCGACAACCATGTGTTTAACAGATTCATCATCCCTATGACTCAAGTACTTGATGCTTGGACGGCCGAATATGACACAAGGTACTGTCAAGTGGTTTAACCCAACAAAAGGATTCGGATTTATTGAAATTGAAGGCGAAGAAAAAGATATGTTCGTTCACATCTCCGAGGTTGAAGGAGAGATAACAGAAGGCGACATTGTCGAATTCGAAATTGGCGAAGGCCCAAAAGGGCCTAACGCAGTTAATGTTCGCAAAGTCGAAGAATAAATTTCGAATCTTAGCTTTTGATTCGACATTATCATTTAGAAGAACGATTTAATCGTGGATTTTTGAATCCATATTGATTTGCATAATGGCCTAACGCATGGTCGCTGCAGAAGCTACGTCATGGGTTATTCAGGCTTTATACATTTGAATCTACTAGCCATTCCTGGAAATAATAGTCTGGCTTTTACATCGGTAAATCCAACTTCTCTCATCAAATTCTTGTAATATGAATGCGTTCCATAATGGGTGTAAGTTCGAGCCAACCATTTCCACGGGTGATTAGGATCTTTTGTGACAATTCTTGCCACTATTTGGACGAATGTCCCCATGTAAATTCTTCCAAATAAGCCATGTAGCCAGTTAGCTTTACCTGCATCGCATATCACTAATTGCCCACCAGGTTTCAATACCCTGAATATTTCGGCTAATCCTTGCTTCTTATCTTTGAAGTCTCGGAATGAAAACAGACAAAATACTCTGTCAAATGTATTGTCCGGTAATGGAATATCTTCAGCGATTGCTTCTACATACTGAGCAGGAGATTCTCCTCTCTCTTCACGAACTATATCCAATCGTTTTTTACAGACCTTTAGCATTTCAGCACTTGGGTCCAAACATGTCAAATCCATACCTTCAATGCCGACGGCGAATGATCCGGGACCACATCCCACTTCTAGGACTTTCATGCCTTTTTTTGCATGATTTCTCACATGCTTCCGCATGCCCTTATCAAATCCTAATGTCATTATTCTATTGACTCGGTCATATACTGGAATAGTGGCTTCAAGCTGCCGTTCCAATTCAGTCCACGCATCTTCATCGATTCCTGAAGGGTCGAATCCCCCGGTGCCTGAGCGGTCGGACATAGTTGCTCGGCATGGATTTGGGATTTGACCATTTGGGGGGTATTCCTATTGATTTGGATTTGAAAATTGCGAGATTTAGACCAAGAGGGTTATGAACCCATTATCGGTCGGGCGGGAATAAGGGTGTTTCCATGGGTATGGCGAATGTACTTCAAAGCATCAAAGATGCAGAAGATTCAGCAGATGCAAAGATAGCTTCTTCCAAAGAAGAAGCAGCGAAGATTATTGCAGATGCTCGCAAAGAAGCAGCTGACATGATTCAGAGTGCCCAAGATGGGGCAGTCAGTTCTACGGTTAAGACCCTCGATTCTGCTCGCAGTAAAGCAGGCAAAGAAGCAGAAGGAGTGCAAGCAGAAGGCGCAAAAGTTGTCGAGGGAGTTCAATCCTCAGCTGGTGGTCGCAGAGATGCTGCAGTTCAACTTGTAATCGATTCATTGATGTCTAATTGAGGTGTTTTGATGCTGAGTGCTGTTGAAATGTCCCGCCTTACAATGGCGGGTTCGCGAAGTGACCTCGACGAGGCTCTACGTTTGTGTGCTGATTTAGGCAACGTTCACATTACTCCATATTCAGGAGACACTGAAGGTATAGTTGTAGGTACTCCTCATCCAGATGCTGATGAAGTTTCTACTATGCTTTCTAAGGTCCGATCTGTAAATTCGGCTTTGAAATGCGTCAATAAAGACGGCCCAGTTTCATCTAAATCTGTTAAGAAAGCGATTTCAGACACTTTCCCTGAGAAGGTTGATGCAATTACTGAAATTATCAGTAAGAAGAGCGACGCAGAGGCAGAGATTTCACGATTAGAAGAAAGAGTTTCTATTCTTTCGACAATCGCTCCGCTAAACATTCCTCTTGAATTGATGACTGAAATATCATCAGTCGATGTCTACTTGGCAGAAACCTCGAAATCGGGTAAAGCATTCCAGGTATTTGGGGAATTGAAAAACCGAATCGAAATGCATGTTTCCGAAAAGGTAGTCGCAGTTGCATGTCAAGGGAAAGATGCTGCTGAGGTTCAAATGGCTATGGGCGAATTAGGTGCCAAACCAATTCAAATCCCTAGTGGAAAAGGTAAGCCTTCTGAGTTACTTGCAAAGGCAGTCAAAGATATCGCCAAGTCTGAAAAATTAATTGCAGATTGCGAATCAAAAATGAGTTCTTGGGTCCAAAGCCACGGAAGAATGTCATTGGCAGTCCAAGAACATCTTGAGAGGGAGAATGAAATTCTTACTGGACACACTCTATGCGCAACAAGCGCTCATGCATATGCTATGGATGCATGGCTACCTACTTCTGAAGCTGATAAAGTTAGAAGTGTTCTGTCCAAAGTTTCTTCTCATCTAAAGATAGAGAAGTTTGTCGAAGAGCATGGGCATGGAGATCATGATGACCATCATCACGAAACCGAATATCCTCCGGTTGAGTATGATACGATGGAAATTACACGTCATGCATCGGTTCTAACCAATCTTGTAGGTCGTCCTAAGTATGGTTCAATCGATCCTACTAGCATGCTGGCATTTACCTTCCCAATATTCTATGGTTTGATCCTAGGAGATGCGGGATATGGTCTAGTGATTATGTTACTCGCTCTCTTGCTAAAGTCAAAGATGGGGCACGACCCTATGGGTGCAGTAGGTTCTAGAATACTGATGAATATGGGTATTGCAACATTCATTGTAGGTGTGCTTACCGCTGAAGCCTTCGGTTTCGTAATCGAAGATTGGGCTCCATTCGCCTCATTCTATGATGCGTTATACAGTGCTACACACCATTCGCTTACCGGTACAGTGTTTGAAGAATGGTTTGGACTTTCACACACATATTTGCCATTCCACAGAGCAGGAGGCGCTCTACAAGATTACATTCTTCTATCAATATACTTAGGATGTGCACATCTTCTTGTTGGATTCATTATTGGATTCATCAATGTTTTCAAGGCTCATGGAATTGTAGCAGCCTTCTTCGAAAAGGGCTCATGGCTACTAATCTTAATCGGTGGCTCTGCTCACATTCTTCGTTTCATTACCGATGATTCTTACGGAACATTTGAAGGATCGGTTTGGTCAATGATGGTTATAGTAGGAGTCATCTGTCTGATATATGGCTTAGCAGTTTACGAAGGATTCGGATGGCTTGGTGGAATTATCATGGGTCCAATTGAAACATTTGGACTACTAGCTAACACACTTTCATATCTGCGAATAATGGCAGTTGGTGTAGCAGGGGTCAAGATTGCTGAAATCGGTAACGAGATGGGATTCCATGCTATGGCCGATGCGGTTTCATCCGGAGAGTTCCTCACTGCAGTCTTATGCTTCTTAGTTTGGATTGGAGTCCAGATTTTCGCTCTCGCTCTTGGATTACTCTCACCGAGTATCCACGCAGTCCGTCTACACTTTGTTGAGTGGATGGGCAAGTTCTACGACGGCTCTGGAGAAGAGTTCGCACCACTAGGCGGCCGTCCTCTACATGTGGAGGGCCACTGATATCACAGTCCCAATTGGACAAAAAGGAGGAAATAAGAATGAAAACAAGAAGTATGAAGATGAGCCTAAGAGCACTAATCGTCCTCATGGGTATCACACTGCTAGCACAAGGTGTATTGGCAGCTGTTGGTGACTATGACGGATGGGGTCGTTACATGGGAAGTGGAATTGCACTTGGACTAGCAGGTCTTGGAGCAGGATACTCTCAAGGTAGCATCGGTAGCGCAGCAGTCGGTATGTTAGCTGAAGACGGATCTAAGTTCGGACCAGCACTAATCTTTACCGCATTGCCAGAATCTATCGTTATTCTAGGTGCTCTACCACTGTTCCTATGAGCAGTTTGGCTATCTCCGAGAAAACATATTCTCGGTGGTTAAGCCGGAGGTGAAAAAATGACGCTAGAACAACTCGCAAAGGACATTTCCGCTTCAGCAGAAGCGGAAGCCAAAGCCACCATTAAGGCGGCTAAGGAAGAAGCGAAGACCATACTAGCTGATGCTAAAGCCCGTGCATCTTCCATCGAAGAAGATGCATCTGGTAAGGCGAACAAAGAAGCAGACCAAATCGCACGCGAAGTGGTTGCATCTGCTCGCCAAGCAAATCAGAAAGATATCCTCGTCGCTCGACGAGCAGAGCTTGACGCCACTTTGGCAGCAGCTCGTGCAAAGTTGGGTGATGCAAGTCTTGCAGGAAGAGCAAGCTTGCTAAAGAATCTAGTCAAGAAGGCTGGATCTTTAGGCGAAGGAAAAATGGTTTTACGCCCAACTGCAATCGATCGTTCTGCTCTAGAGGATGCCGCTAAAGGGTACTCTATGGGTAGTGAAGTCGATGGCCTGGGTGGCTTCGTGCTAGAAGCTGAGGATGGAACACTCTCTTTTGACCTGCGCTTTGACACATTGTTGGAGTCAGCATGGATCGATAACAGAGCAGCTGTTAATGAGACCCTATTCGGATGAATAACCTACGGAGTCGAAAATTATGCCAATCCTCGGAAACAATACCGCTTACGTAGCCGCACGTGCTAAGTCTCGTAAATCGAGTCTAATGGATCGCACAAGGCTACGTCAACTAATCCAACAGTCTCCTGATCAACTAACCGTCGCAGTGGCGGATAGTGGTTACAGGACTGAAATTGACCTATACGCTGGACACTTTACCGGTGGAGATTTGGTTGAGGCAGCACTTACACACAATTTACAAGCAGAGTTATCCAATATATTGGGTCTCTGTAACGGGAAAGTAAGAAATCTCGTAGAGATCTACACTGGACGATTCCGCTATCATAATGCAAAGGTAGTACTTCGTGCTGTGTTGAATGAAGTTGATGTTAAGAAAGTCTCTCACTCAATCTTACCTGAGGAAAGCGAAGTCAATACACCATGGCTGAAAATGATCGAAGAGTCAAACACTCTTCGTGATGCAGTTGAGCAGATGCGCCGTCTTCCCTTTGGAAAGGCTCTTCTTGCTATAGGTGAGGATGAAGGTATTCAGGCATATGAAGACACACTTGACCGCCATTATTTCAAGCACTCTTTGAATGAACTTCAGGGCAGTGCTCCAGAGATTCGCATTTTGCGTAATCATCTGGGCGATGAAATCGATCATCGTAACATAATCAACATACTCGAAGGACATGCATTTGGTTTGTCTGCCGAGGAAATCTCTCAAGCGCTCATCCCTGGTGGCCGCTTGATTAAAGAGAGGAATTTCTCACAAGCCGTTGGCAGTAGAGAAAATCTTCTCGATGTACTACGCCAGTCAAATCGCTTTGACTTCGATGGATTCCAACAAGTCATCTCTACTTCTGATGAAGAGAGAACGTTGGACCCAGTAATAACCTGGTTGCGCAACCGAGAAAGCGCCCAGATGCAGCGTATGAGCTACCTCCATCCAATATCCGCACTTCCAGTGATACACTATGTATCTGCGAAGATTCAGGAAATTGAAGATCTACGTCTGATTGTCAGAGGCCGTATGGCTGGGCTGTCAACCGAGGTTCTGGAGGCACACGTACTCTGAGGTGGCATGAATGGAAATCGCAGTTGTAGGCAGTCCCGAGTTCACGCTCGGATTTCAATTGGCAGGTATTAGTACTCTGTATAACCCTGAAGGCGAAGAAGAAACTTCGAAAGTCTTCAGGTCTTTACTCACAACAAAGGGTGTGGGAATCGTGGTAGTCGACTCCGCGGTTCTGTCCGCCCTACCTGAACGCCTTCGTGACAGGCTTTCAGAAAGTGTTACTCCAACGGTTCTAGGAATTGGAACTGAGGAGGACACGACCCTTCGAGAAACAATTCGTAAGGCGATAGGAGTCGATCTTTGGAAGTGATTCCAAAACCAAATCCAAGGAGGAAGAGGAAATGAGCAATGAAGGAGTAATCTACCGTATTTCTGGACCTGTGGTTACAGCTACTGGTATGGAAGCGGGAATGTATGATGTGGTCCGTGTAGGACATGAAGGTCTCATGGGAGAGGTCATTGAATTACACGGCGATAAAGCGGTTATTCAGGTGTATGAAGATACCAGCGGTATTCGCCCCGGCGAACCGGTATTGAATACACGTGAAACACTGTCAGTCGCACTAGGACCTGG
>QQSA01000034.1 GCA_003602535.1 Candidatus Poseidoniales archaeon | reverse complement strand
TTTGCTTGATTCACTACATGAATCAATCTTGATCCGAATCATTTCCGTTGTCATTGTCAGTAGCGTCGTCAGTCTGATTTTCGACGTTTGATTCACTCTGATAACTTCCATCAGGAATCATTGTTGGGAAATTAAATCCATGATTATTGAATAAATCATAGCCCAATGAATCAGTTCCCTCTAAATCCGATTTAGTACAAACATTCCATTCGTGTTTACTCTCATCACATTTGTTTGTTATTGAAAGGTCTAATGCCCCGATATCAGCCATTAAGAGCCAATAAAAATATTCGTGGGCTTGACAGTGGTAATTACATGAATCATCATAATACGTATACCATGCATCTTCTGGGTATTGTTCAGGAACTGATTCGAAATGCCCCCCTCTTGCAGAATCTAAGGCCCGAGTAAGATTTGACGAAATTATCTCACCATCTTCGTTTTCTGTCCCCATATATTCAGGATAGGTTTCATACCAGCCCACGGAAACTACATGCCAAACCTCTTCTAAATTTGTGTCCCAGGTTCCAGCAGATTCTATACCACCAAGCGCCCAATGATCTTCATCATAATACATGCTAGCCGCCATTCCGATATTGTCTTCACAATATGTGCCACGTGCACCATTCCAAAATTCGTCACGGTCACTTGTATTCCATACCGGTATGATGTAGTTATTATCGGCAAGAACGTTCAATACATCTGAATCATCTGGAATTCCATCTTCATCATTATCAATCAACTGTGCTAAGATATGTGCAGTATGATTGACGTATTCTAATGGTGCTTCCTCTGAAGCTACAACATAAACTCCAAACACATTGATGAATTTATCAAAAACTCCAGTATTCATGCATTCAAATGGATGTTCCGATAATATCTCAAAATTGATTTCTTGCCAAATGCTTTCATTTGTTCCGTTCTCTAAATCATTATCATTTCCGATATCAGTATCAATACCATCATCAATATCAGTATTGGATTCGCTAGAGTCCTCATCTGAGTTTTTTTCCGAGTCTTCGAGGCACCCAGATAATGGAATCAATAGGAAAATAGTAACTAGAACGGCAAGTTTTTCTTTGCTCATAAATTAAACAAATCGGGTATTTATTTGGATATTACTACCATCCGAAATCTCGTATAGGGTTTTAGATGGATTAGTTATATCGGCGATGGCCTAATTATTCAGATTCGAGATTCTGCAAAATCCGCTTTAGAAGAATTTCATTTACCTTAAAGTAAAATCTGTGATGAATAAATCATTCATGTATTGATAATAATTCAGCACCTTGAATAACTTGATCACCACTGTTGTAGTGAATAGCGTCAACTATGCCATCATGACCTGCAACAATCTTGTGCTCCATTTTCATTGCTTCCATGACCATCAAAGCATCACCAGCCTTGACACTCTGTCCAACGGATACCAATACATCTAGGATTTTCCCGGGCATCGGCGCAGTAAGGCCACTGTCATCATCCGCACCCGCAGCACCTGCTTCTACGATTTCATATTGCAAGGTATGGCCGAGAACATGTACCCACCAAGTATCTCCAACTTTTGCTGCAGTTGCTTTGTGCTTTCTACCGTCAATTTCCAACCAAATTTCATCACCCATTTGAGCAATTAATCCTTCATGAATGAATACTAAGCCCTCTCGTTGGGGCTCGATATCCTTCCTTCCGTCAGAGGTTTTGAATTTCATCAAGGATACCTCCTTGACAAAGTGGAAAATGGAGATAATGGTTCTGAAGTCCCCGATTTCGAGGCAATTTTCTTGCCGTGATTTGTTGATTCAGCTGCAGAAGCGATCAGTAAACCAGCGTCAGCGATGATTGTTGGTAGATCAGGCTTCCATCCATCTGGCCATAGTCTGTCGATCATATCAGTAGTAGTCCATCCGTCTACTACGTCAGGATGGTCGCACAATTCTCTAAGGAATCTGATGTTTGTCGTACAGCCAAGAACTACAAATTCATCTAGTGCTCTCCCCATTCTCTGCAAGGCTTCGATTCTAGATGGTGCCCACACGATTAATTTAGCAAGCATTGGATCATAATCTGGAGTGACTGCGTCACCTTCACGGACTCCCGTGTCGAGGCGAACTCCCGGTCCAGTAGGCGGAATAAAACGCTTCAGTTGACCGATGGCAGGCAAGAAATTATTTGCAGGATCTTCAGCATACAGTCGAACTTCAATAGCGTGGCCTCTGATATTTAATGGGCCACAACTCATTGCTTCTCCACCGGCAATTCTCAATTGTTCACGAACCAAATCTACTCCTGTTACCATTTCTGTAACGGGATGTTCTACCTGAATTCGAGTATTCATCTCTAGGAAGAAGAATTCGCCAGTAGGGGTTACAAGGAATTCTACAGTACCCGCTCCTTCGTAGTCTACCGCTCTCGCAGCATCGCATGCTGCTTCGCCCATCGCATTGCGTAATTCAGCATCAATTGCTACACTGGGGGACTCTTCGAACACTTTCTGATGTCTGCGTTGTACGCTACATTCTCTCTCTCCAAGATGGATTGTACGGCCATATTTGTCGGCCAAAACCTGAATTTCGATATGCCTGCTACCAGTTAGTAGTCTTTCAACGTAAACTCTGTCGTCACCGAATGCATTCAATGCTTCTCTCATTGCAGCTTTCGCTTCACTTTCGAGATTTTCTTCTTCGTATACAGCACGCATACCTTTACCGCCGCCTCCTGCGGTAGCCTTGAGCAATAGCGGGTACCCTACCGATGGAGCGATTGCGAGAACTTCTTCGAGTCCTCCTTCAACTTCCTCGCCAGGAATTACAGGGACTCCTGCAGCTTTCATTGTGATTCTAGCAGTCATTTTATCGCCCATTTTGGTAATCGCTTCGGGAGAAGGCCCTATCCAAATTAAGCCAGAATCCATTACTGATTGTGCGAAATCTGCTCTCTCAGAAAGGAATCCAAACCCAGGATGTATTGAATCACATCCATTATCAATCGCTATTTTGAGAATTTGTTCTTGATTCAGATAAGTTTCAGCAAGACCTTCGCCTTCCAAAGGGATTGCAATATCTGCGATTTCGGTGAATAGTGATCCTGAATCATTAGCTGCATGAATTGCAACACCCTCTATTCCAGCTTCTCTACAGGCGCGTAAGATACGGCATGCAATCTCACCGCGATTTGCGACGAGAGTGCGTTTTAGCATCGAATCACTCCTCGGGTTTCCAATTGGCACTACGCTTCTCCAAGAATGAGGAAAGACCTTCCTGTCCTTCATCACTACCTCTCATCCTACTCGTGAAGTCAAGCGTCCACAATCGCAACGATTCATCATTATCTGACCATCTGTCAAATCCAAGAGTCAATTCCTTAGCAGACGTGACTGCACAAGGGCCTGTAGACAATACTTCAGCAATAATTTTCGAACATTCACTCTCTGCCTCTTCACTAATTGAATCGATCATCCCAATACGTAATGCTTCAGATGTATCCATCCTTCCTGCAAGCATTGCATGTCTACGGAAATTCGCACTGCCCATTCTGCGGTAAACATAAGGTCCAATTACAGCAGGAAGAATTCCAAGTTTTCCTTCAGATAATGCAATCTTAACCTGTGGGTTACAGATGACATGGTCAAGACATGCAATCAAGCCAGCACCTCCTCCTAATGCAACTCCTTGTATCATCCCGATAGTGAAACATGGATGTGACCAAAGTCCGTTAAACAAAGCGTCCAATCTTTCAGAGTCCCTCCTGTTTTCTTCAGGAGTATTTGCACCAGCATCTCTCATCATATTGATGTCAGCACCTGCGCAAAAATGCTTACCTTGGCCTGTCAATGTCAGTACTCTAAAGTAAGGTTCTCCATCATCAGATAGTAGTTTGCCAGTGACTCCTACGGAGTTCTCTGCAGTCCACCTGAATACCTCTATCAATTCGGTAATCATCTGAACATTTAGTGCGTTATATTTGTCTGATCTAGCTAGACTAACGCGTGCTATGCAACCATCTATTTCCAATTGAATAAGTGAAGTTGTAGGTTTGTTTTTCATATCTAATTCTCCAATTGCAAAATTTAAAATTCCAATTACATTCTAAATACGCCAAATCGGTCATTTGGCAACTCTGCATTTTGACTTGAGGCTATGCATAAACCTAGGATGTCACGAGTATCTCTAGGGTCGATGATTCCATCATCCCAGAGTCGTGCAGTTGAGTAATATGGGCTCCCCTCAGTTTCATATTTTTCAAGAATTGGTGAGCGGAAAGATTCCAATTCTTCGCCCTCCATTGGAGCCTTACCTTCTCTTGCCCGTTGGTCTTGTTTTACTGTGGTAAGAACATCTGCAGCCTGTGGACCTCCCATTACAGAGATTCTACTATTTGGCCACATGAAAAGGAATCTTGGGTCGTAGGCTCGACCACACATTCCATAGTTTCCAGCGCCATGAGATCCTCCAATAATTACAGTGAACTTTGGAACGTTAACACACGAGACTGCAGTGACTAATTTTGCGCCATCCTTTGCTATACCGCCTGCCTCATACGCCTTGCCCACCATGAAGCCAGTAATGTTCTGCAAGAAAATCAGTGGAATGCCTCTTTGGCCACATAATTCTACGAAATGTGCGCCCTTGAGAGAGGATTCAGAAAACAGAATGCCATTATTTGCAACAATCCCAACTTTGTAACCATGAATATGAGCGAAACCACAAATCAGTGTTTGACCATATCTTGCTTTGAATTCATGGAATCTACTGCCATCTACAATTCGTGCGATTATCTCTTTGATATCAACAGGTGTTCGGTTATCTGCAGGAATCAATCCAAGTAAATCTTCAACATCATGGAACGGCTCATCAGGTTCAATTCGGTCGAATGGTGCAAGTTTTCTGGAACCGAGATTCTCGACTACATTGCGAACCATTCTGAGCGCTTCTGATTCATCTTCAGCATAATGATCAGCGACTCCACTCTGAGCAGTATGCACATCTGCTCCTCCAAGTTCTTCGGCTGTAACTACCTCTCCTGTAGCGGCTTTGACTAGAGGGGGGCCCGCTAAGAAAATAGTACCATTTCCTTT
>QQSA01000033.1:9351-27607 GCA_003602535.1 Candidatus Poseidoniales archaeon | reverse complement strand
TATGATGGATCAGGAACCACTGTAGCAATAATCGATACAGGTTTAGACGGAAATCACTCTAGTCTTGATGACCAAGATGATGACCCTACCACATATGACCCGAAGATTATCGGATTCTACGACCCTGTAAACAATGCAGCTAACACAAACGGAACAGACTTCCCATACGATGACCAAGGTCACGGATCTCATTGTGGAGGAACTACTGCAGGAACCGGTGCTCCAACTTATGAACACGTGGGAATGGCACCTCAGGCTAACCTTGTAGGAGTGAAAGTACTCGATGCAGGAGGAAGTGGGTCATTTGCCACAGTTATGGCAGGAATGCAGTGGACAATTGATACAATGCACAAATACAATACAAGAGTCGCTTCAATGAGCTTGGGTGGCCCGGGAGCGATAGAGTGGACCTCCTCAGAGGAGGACAGTGTCAACCGTCAAGCAAACAATATGACCAGAGCGGGTATTGCATTGTTTATCGCTGCAGGCAACAATGGAGTAAGCGCCCAAATCGGAACACCAGGTTCTGCCGAAGACGCAATTACTGTAGGAGCTTTAGACAAGAATACTGCAATTGCAATTTATTCTAGTCAAGGTCCAACTGAAGAAGGCCGAATCAAGCCTAATATCGCATACATGGGAAGTAACATCATTTCTGTTGAAGCAAATTCTGGAGATCAGTACACCGGAATGAGTGGCACAAGTATGGCTACACCTGGAGCAGCAGGAGTCGGTGCGTTGATGCTACAAGCAAATAGCGATTTATCACCATTCGATATTCGTAACATTCTGCAAGAACAAGCAACATATCGTCAGTGCCATTACATGGCTGCAAACGAACCTTGTGTTGATGATTTAGTACCAAAGAACCGTCAAAACAACGTCTATGGCCATGGCCATGTCAATGCCTTAGAATCGGTTTTAGAAGCGGCTCAATACAATCAACAATACCAATTAGACTCCAGTATCAAATTAGTTGTTGAAAACGAACTGAATTCAGTAATGAGAGTTGAAATCAAAGAAGGTGAATCAATAGAAATCAGTTTGAGCAAATCACTAGATTCTATTCAGTGGAGAAGTAGCGATCTAAGACACGATTGGACCAACATTCATTCATACCATCATGAAGAAGAAGTGTATCTCACTTACGAAGACATAGTGCATGAACTGGAACATCTTCCTAATATCGACCTTGAAGGTAAAACAAATCACACAATATCGGTTAGAGGCCTAGACGGAGCAAGTTCAAGTTCGATTCTATCTATCAATATCTTGTTGAGTGATGAAAGTGCAGACATACCACCAGAGGAAACTGGTAGCCAAGTTCTGATTTACGGTTCAATTATCGCCTCAATTTTGCTCACAATTATACTATTAGCAGGTATATTGAAGACCGATGAAGATAAAGAAGCCAAGCATTTCTATGATGAGGAAGAAATTGCGGTAGCCGAACTTGTTGAATGAAAGTGATACCTTCGGGTATTTTACCGGCTCAACATTGAAAAGCCAAAGGTATATTTTGCATTGATTAGTATGGCGGATGCACCATCTCGACCTACAAGGCCAGTAATAGAAAGAACATTGTCTGCTAGACTTGGAAATCTTTCTGTAAATGCAGTTAGAACCCCTCAAGTAAAGATGGGAATAATTGGAAATGCACCTCAAAATATTGTAGATACAGGCTTACAAAAATTTGCTCAATTGATATTATTCGGAATAGCAATGATTGCAATTTGGGCAGGATTGCTTTCAATCGCATTCGGAGGAGAAGATACCGGGCAAAGCGAATTTTTAGTACTCGGATTCGGAGGATTAATTTCTGGATTTATGGCTATTTCTTTAGTTGAATTCCAACGAAGAAAGGGTGGAAATGAATTACAAAATGTCCATGATTACATGCTAGGAGTCTCGTTTTTCTTCCTAGCGGTTGGAACACTATGGGGCTCACGCTGGATTATTGGCCTTCTAGCTGGAGATTACAACGTACAATGGTTAATCGATGAAGGAACAAACCCAAATGACACCAACTGGACTCCATCCGCAAATGCGATTTACATCCAAATGGTTGCAACTCTATTACTAGCCAGTGGTCAAGCGTATTATCTATCAAAATTGAAAGGAGTCACTACATTTGGTTGGTCAGTAACTACATTCACTCCACTGGTAATTGCACTAATTGGATCTAGTATCTGGATGGATTGGTCAGCAAACATTGTTTCATGGGAACTTGGAATATCGATGATAGCACTCGCTTCACTTTCGATGTGGCTTTCCTTGAGAGCAAATAGTGGAATCATTTTCTCTGTAGTAGCAATAACATCAGGAATCCTGCCATTGTTATACGAGTATAATAACGAGGATGTGGGCTCAGGGGGAGCACTTTCTCTAATGGTTTTCATCATCGCAGTGCAGGGAATCCTGGCTGCTGATAAGCGACTGAGGCAAGATTTGATGCAGTGGACCTCTGCAATATTGGTTGCAGAGGTTGTTCTTGCAATGATTATTGCAAGGAATTCAGATTTCGAATTAATATTGGGCCCAATAAGGCAATTTGACCTACCCATATTAGATGAGTATCTAACTCTTCAAGTTGGATTATGGTTGGCTGTATTGATTGCATATTTCCCTGCGACACTACAACGTAGAATCCCTTACATGCCAATTGGTTTGGCTGCATCTCTATTCATAATCACACCCAAAGCAGGATTAATTCCGTGGGTTGTAACGTTAATAATGCTACCATATTTGTTAACCATCTCTAAAGTTACAAGAAATTGGGTTGCAAACCTGACGATGATCGCAACTGGATTTTCTTTCTTTATTCAATCACATTGGACCGGAGGATTTGAGCCTGCGTGGCTAGAAGGATTTATTCTAATCACAGTACTTACTACAGGTGAATTGGGTAGGAATAAGGGACACTTATCGGATTGGGCACACTTCGTAACACTTGGATTACTGGTACTTTCAAAATCAGTATTATTTGGTGACGACCCTTACATTCCATGGGCGATATTCCTCTATGCAGTTGTATCATCTTACATGATGATGATTCAAGCTGAAAAAACCGGTAATCAAAATGTTGCATTTGAAGCATCTGCAGCAACTGCTGGTTCAATGATTATCGCAGTTATACTCTCTTTGTTCCAAAGGTTAGATGTCCCACTACCTACAACTATTGCTGACAAATTAGATGGATTCAATATTACATTAGCATTAGTTGGGTTAATCGTTTACGCCGCTATGCGTAAATTCAGAACGATAGAATTGGATATCGGAGTAATGCTGAATTGGTTTGAAGGAAAAAGAAAGAATCTGATGCCTGTATTTGACATGGAAAAGAGGGCCTGGGTTGTACCTGAAAAGGAAACAAGTTCTCTAGAATCATATGCATGGGGCCCTCTTGGAAGAATGAGTTTGATTGGACCAATGATTCTGTTTACTGTATCTTTGACAGCAGTAGGTGCAACCAATTTGGCAGAAAATATTGTTTGGACAATAATGATGTTAATTCCAATTGGAATAATAGTCAAAGAGGTTGTTGATGAAGAAAATGCTTCGTCAACTGGAAGGATGATCGCTACATTCACCATGATCGCAGTAGCTGCACCTATGGCTTACAGTTTGAATGCTGCAAGATATGAAGTTGGAGAAATATTGATTTCAACAATTCTATTTGATTTGATGTTACTTGCAGGCCCAATTGGAATCTCAATAATGTTATCAAAGAAAGGATTGAATGATGAATCTCTAAATCGAACTGCTGATATTGCTACACTATGTGGATTGTTAATTTTAGGACTATTCGATGCTAGTGGAGGACTTCTATTCCTATCGATGTACATACTAGTATTCAGTCGTGCAATATCGCATAGATTGAACTTAGTGCTATGTATAGCACCTTTGGCAATCCTAGTATTTGGAGGTGCTAACAGATTTGTTTCGGATGGAGCAATTATTGCTGAATTATTGTCATGGATAGATGTTACCTCTTACGATCCTACTGAAATTACAATTTTAGATGTAAGTCGATTTTCATTCATTCTTATGGCTTTAACAAATGTCATAATCTTAGGAAGAGGAATAATGGATAGGCAGTTTGGAATTGAAAAAGATGAAGTTGAAACGCCGATGACAATTCCTAGTTTCTGGCTGACACTTGGGATGTTTGGTGTACTACCAGAAGCAAGTTGGATACTACTTACAATGACGATTCTACTAGCATTATATGCCTGGTTAACCGGACGATTAGAGTTCATACCTTGGGTAGCACCTTTGACATTGGTTTCTTTCCTAATTGGGTTTTCAAATGATTCAAATTTCAATCACTTCGATGGCGTTGATTATTTGACCCACAGTTTACTAGGAACTGGCTTCGTGACATTAATAATTAATCAAGCAAGTGAAAAGGGATGGCTATACAAATGGGCTGATGAAGCCAAAGAAAACCTATACGAATTCCAAACCGTATTCAATCTTGAATCTGAACAAAGTAGAGAGCGCTTAACGAGCATTATGCGAATCTGGACTATTGCTTGCTTAACATTATCATGGACTGCATTCAAGGGAATTGGAACATTGATTGGTGCAATTTGGGCGACATATGATGTATTTGTGAATGGGCAAAAATATGCAATTTTGGCAATGCCTTTACTTCATACATTTGCAGTTTGGAATCTATTAGATCAGACGGGTCAGGAGTTATATGGTATCGATGAAGTTGTTGGAACAATATTAGTTTTGAATGGAATATTCATGACATTTATTGCATCCAAGACAGAAATTGCTTGGAATTGGGAGATTTTCGAGTGGGATGATACAATCGAATACTACGGCTGGATCGATAGAGTCGGACAACTTGGAATCGCATATTTCCTGATTGGTATCAGTTGGGCTTTAGGTTTAGGAGATAGTGCAGTAATGTTATGGGCAATATGGTCTGTATTCCTTTCAGGTGTTGCGATTCAAGGATTCAGGGATGAAACTGAAACACCTTGGAGACGAGGAATTGGGTCCATGGGAACTATCTTTTCATTATTCATGCTCTCTTTCACATTCGATGCTGAATTATTCACATTCATCACATGGATGTTCCTTGGAGTAGTAGCATTAGGATTTGGATTTGCATACATTTCTCGAATGGGAGAAGTTTCGAACCTATATGCAGAAGATTATATCGCTGCTAAAGAAGCAATTGAAAATCAGAATCTCGAAAGAATCGAGGCAATTCCAGAACCGATAACATCAGAAGAAGAATTTGAGGATGAGATTGAAGACGCATTAATAGATGATGAAGAGGAAGTTGAAGTTACAAACCAAGTGGAAGAAGTAGATGCACCATCTGAATCACAAGAGATTCAAAATCAAGCGGTTTCATATCCTAAACACTTCAATTACGATTTGCAACTTGATCCTCAGGTATTGAGTGCGATTCAGAACTCTTTAGCCAATACCCCACACGAAGGTTTCAAGCCTATTGTATCGATTGCTACAAATGGCAATTTGAAGATAGACTTCGTACCGCTTTGATCAATCCTGCTCAGCAGGATAGGAGCCCCAATAAGCCTCACGCGCTGCTTGATTTGCAGCCATGCATGAATTTACATCACCACTACGTGAAGGCAGTGTAGCACTTCCGTTTAGATGTTCGATAATCGGGTCAATATTAGACCAATTCAAAACTCCCCATCCTACTTGAGTGCAAGGTAGAATCGGACTAATTGGAGTGGTACCGCCTGTTGGATTCCATGATGAAGCAGATGGATACCATCCAGACAAATTTAGTGCATTTCGTATGTCTGAATTAGATATCTGCACATCACCATCTACAAGGAATCCATCTCTGCCGCCAGAACCTGCATCGTTGAATTCAGCTCGTAGGCTAGTCATAATATGACCCAGGAAACCTGCTGTCCTCGGTGTTGCAAAAGATGTCCCTGAGGTTTCATGATAGCCATCAATATCTTGGTGATTAGGTAATACTTGTGTCCAATCTGATGCCATATCAGGGTATGATCCTGACATTGTCTCCTTTTGATCATCATCTCCCTCTGCATATCCAGAAACTCCAATTGACCAAGGAGGACCTGCGGTTGCATCTTGAACGGCAGGCGATGGTGAATTATCCGCTGCACCTGTGTGTATCTTGTGATTATCAACCACTGCGACCTTCGTTGCATCCTCTATGCCTGGAACTGGAGCAGACCCGATTGCACCAAATGAAGTCGTTATCACATCAACCATTGGATGAGTCCCTGCAGTAGTAACTGCATTCTCACTAAAGCCTTCTACGAAGAATATTATTGCATCAGGGTCCGCATCTAATACTGCTCCTGTAACAGCAGTCCCATGACCATCACTTGGGTCATCAAGAATCATAGTTGGAGTCCCTCCATCAGGTGATTGAGCGAATATTCTAGTTCCTGGGAAGTATACAATATCCGATGCTGTGATAAGATCCCAGCATGTTTCTCTATCAGCATCTACACGTTCCTGGTACGTCCCTTCTTGAGTTAGATTACAGATTAATGTGGTCTGCATTTGTTCGATGAACCAATCAGGTAGAATTTCATCGGTTTGGAAATGATTGTGGTATGGATTTATTCCAGTATCAATAGGTGCTATAACAGTGTAATGACGGAAACTATCTCCTTCTTCTTCAACCTCAGTAACTACTTCTGAATCTTCACTGAAACACCCGGCTAGGCTAGCACTAACCATCAATAATGCCAGCAAAAGTGGGCGCTGCATGAGGATGTGCTGCAACCACTCATTCAATAATCATCCGCCATTATGAAGCACTCAATTCGCCTCGGAGTCATATGGCAGGAGAGATGGTGTGGATTGACCTCGAGATGACTGGTTTGGATTTAGAGCATGAATCAATCATTGAAATCGCTACTATAATCACAGATGCTGAATTAAATATTATTGCGGAAGGACCAAATCTTGCCATCAAAGTAAGTGACGAGTTACTTGAAAATATGGATGAGTGGAACACTACCCATCACACAGCATCTGGTTTAGTTGATCGAGTGAGAAATGAGGGAGTTAGTTTGGCGACGG
The DNA here is from genome assembly GCA_003602535.1 of Candidatus Poseidoniales archaeon. GTDB lineage: Archaea > Thermoplasmatota > Poseidoniia > Poseidoniales > Poseidoniaceae > MGIIa-K1. The sequence goes on along the minus strand of QQSA01000033.1, from coordinate 20,542 downwards.
CCATTAGGCAAACATGTGACTTCATAAGCGTAAATATAGAAATTGGAAAGGCGCCATTATGTGGTAATTCAATACACAATGATAGAGTATTTTTGGCAAAGGAAATGCCAGAAGTATTGGATCTTCTTCACTACAGAATCATCGATGTTTCAACAATAAAGGAACTTACAAACCGTTGGTATCCTGATTATCCTAGATACAAGAAAAAGGAAGCGCATCGTGCTTTGGACGACATCATTGAATCTATTGAAGAATTAAGACATTACAGAAAAACTGTATTCAAAAATTAACGCCCTTGTGTGCGGCTAAGATTTCAGCTAATACTGCAACTGCAATCTCTTCCGGGCTTTCAGCGCCGATATCTAACCCGATTGGACAATTCACCTGATCCAATTGTCCTTGTGAAATTCCAGCATCAAGAGCAATTTTACTGAAAGCATTCCATTTTGATTTTGAGCCAATTACTCCTAATCTACCATCATATCCTGCAAATAGTAAACCAAGTAACCGTTCTTCATCTTCTTTCCAATCATGACCTAACAATAGAATATCACTAAATCTCGATAGAGATTCACTATTCTCATTCATCAAGAAATCCTTAGGACAAGAATGATGAGTTTCTATTGCACCATCTAAAACCGCAAAATCCGCTCTTGAATCTTGTACTGAAAACTTCCAATCTAATGGCTTACAAGCTTCTGCAATCGCTTTAGCGCAATGGCCACCTCCCATCAGCAAAATGTGTGGCATAGGAATCATAATCTCCAATGCGACGGTTACACGGCCGCCACATAGGCTGTCTAGAGGCGTTACTTCATAGCCCTTAGCCCCTTTATTCAAACCGTATGTCACTATTTCACCACAAGGCTTTGTTGATTCAATCATCATTTCTTTCAATCTGGAAATTACCTTCATTTCAAGACCTGCTCCGCCTACTGTTCCACTTACAGAGAACTCGGTTAGTGCCAGTCTTGCGCCCTCTTTTCCAGGAACTGAGCCGGCTGTTGAAACGACGCTTGCGATCCCAACCTTACGATTTTTTGATAACTCATCAAGAGCCCATTGCAAAATTCGTGCTGTCATTGCAATGCCTCCAAATCGCCGGGTGTGTCGATGTTCATATGTTCGCCGGGTGCATTAATCCGATTTATTGTGATACTATCTCGTAGAGAGATATCTTTAGGCAAAGAAAGTACTTTTTCAATATCACACAGCAATAATGGATGACCACTTGGAATAGGCGATGTATTTGAATTACAATCCAAGAGAACTGAAACTGTATCTTCATTCCAGCCACATCGATCTACAGGAGCAACTAATACTCGACGAGGAGTTCTACCCAGTTCACTGATTAAAGATACTAGGCCAATCTGAAGAGTACCTGTACGTCCATCTTCTGGCTTAGGATTAACTACAACAATAGCATCATTACATGATAACATAACGTCAACTTGTAGTTCATTTCGCGTTACTACGATTATTGGGGAGCAGTTTTTCTCTTGCAATAATCGTACGGCCCTAGAAACTAATGTTTCGCCATTCCATTGTACCAATGCCTTAGGTTGCCCCAACCTGGATGATTCACCCGCTGCCAGAACAATGGCGGGAACGCCTTTGGCCATCTAATCACAAATCCTTAGTTATTTCACGTCCAATTATCATTCTCTGGACTTGGCTGCTTCCTTCATAAATTTGCATAACCTTTGCACCACGCATTAATCTTGCAACAGGGTACTCCTCAGAATATCCATACCCTCCGAATACTTGAACTGCATCGGTAGTAACTTCCATTGCGGTATCTGCAGCAAATCTCTTTGCGTGAGCTGCTGATTCGGTATTACTTACACCAGCATCTGAATCGGCAGCAGACTTCCAAGTCAACATTCGCGATGCTTCGATCTTAGTTTTCATGTCTGCCAACATAAACTGAATTGCCTGATGTCTATGAAGAGGTTTACCAAATGTCATACGCTCGCCTGAATATTGTAATGCATGTTCGTAAGCTGCTCGTGAGAGACCTGTTGCATGTGCAGCAATATTCGGTCGGCTCATATCAAAAGCCTTCATCGCATTCATCCAACCTCCAGATTCAGAACCTCCACACAGGTTTTCTGCAGGAACTCTCATGTCATCAAATGTAATTGAACGAGTATCAGAACATCTCTGACCCATGTTGTTTTCTTTCTTACCTAATGAAAGTCCAGGTGAATTGGAATCTACAATAAATCCAGACATCCCTTTGTATCCGGCATCAGGATCTGTTTTTGCTAATACGAAAAACCAATCTGCTTTTCCTGCACCTGTAATCCACATCTTCGAACCATTGATTATGTAATCATCACCATCTCTTACAGCCACTGTTTTACAAGCTGCAACGTCAGAACCCGCACCAGGTTCAGTTACCGCATAGGAGGCAAGAGCACCATCTTCAGCAACCATTCGTAGATACTTATCCTTCTGCTCATGAGTAGCGCCAGTGATTAGTGGTGCGCAAGCAAGACTAGTAGCATAAGCAGCGGTGGCAAAACCAGGGTCTCCCCATGCAAGTTCCTCATTCACCAGAACCTCTTCCATAGAACCAAGACCTGGTCCACCATAATCTTCAGAAATATGCAAATTTAGTAATCCCATCTCGTGAGCCGCATTGATGGTATCTTTTGGATACTCTGAATTTAGATCCCAGTGCTCCGCATTTGGACGAATTTCATCCTTAGCGAATTCATGCGCTAATTCTCGAAGCATCTCCTGCATCTCGTCTAATTGAAAGTCGACCATGTTTGCCCCACAAGGCCATGCTGCATAAGCAGTACTATCCCGATTAAACTGTCAAGTAACCTTGGCGTTGTAATTCCAACAATAGCAAGAACATCAAATAGAATCCAATTAGAATTCCTCCTTCAAAGCGGCTGAAGCGGAAACCTGTCCACATCATCAACAAACATAATGAAACACCAAGAAGCGTGGCTGGTATGATAAGATGCATTGTCAAATCATAAGATGATTCTGTTAGAGAGATCGGAGAGATAAGAGCCGCTATACCAATCGAAAGTAAAGGATCTGTAATATTAGATCCTATCAAAGTTCCAATAGCTACTCCTTGGCTCTTCCTAACCGCAACCATCGCAACTGTAAGTTCAGGCAATGAAGTTCCAAGACCAGACATTGTAGTTCCAACAATAGCATGAGGAACATCTAATTTAACTGCAATTGCACAAGCATATTCAACTAACTGATTAGCAGAATATACTGCCATTGAAAGACCGATAACAACCATAACAAAATAGGCAGTTCCACTCCAACTAAAATCAGTAGTTGATTTGATTTCATCTACAATCTCTAATTCATCATCTCGGATTTTATCAGTATCATTCAGTAACCAAATGATGTATAAGGCGTAGATCAAACAAAGAATCCCTCCCTCAATTCGGGACAGACCATCTCCTTCCCACAAAAGTGCGGTACAAATAACGATTGAAAATAGCATCAACAGACCATCTCTTCTCAACCATGCTGGCCTAATTTCCAAAGGCTTGAACGCCACTACAATACCCAAAACGAGAGTGATTTGTACTAAAACTGAGCCGTAAATATTCCCAATCGCTAAATCCATCATTCCAGGATCAGCTCCTGATGATGCTGAAGCTGTTGCTGTAACCAAAATTTCAGGTAGCGATGTTCCAATACTCACAATCGTCAAACCGATTACTACTTCAGCCATTCCTGCCCTTCTAGCTAATCCTTTTGCGCCTTCAACGAAGAAATCAGCAGAGGTTATCAGTAAGGCTAAAGCAATCACAATTAGTACTACTAAAATCCCAATATTTGTCCAATCGTTTTTTGCAGTTATTCCACCTAAAATTGCTAAAGTCAAGAATAATGCGAATGAGATCAATAATGCATTCCACTGAAGGAGAGCGCCGATGCCATGCTCTTTGACATCCTCCCCCATGAACTTTGACAAAATGAACTCCTCTTTGATGGTTGCCTAAATATAAAGACAAAACTCATGAATGTGACTCTTTACGGTTGACTGTGTGGAACAGATACTTTTCAGAATTTAGTGGAACATTCTTGATGGTTTTACTGGGTTGTGGTTCTGTAGCATTAAACTGGAGTCCTCTAGCGATTAGTATCACCTTTGGTCTATCGGTTTTTACTGCAATAATGATATTTCAACCAATATCTGGAGCCCATATTAATCCCGCAGTTTCAATCGCTTTTGCAGCCAAAGGAGATCTCGAAGTCGAAGCACTTCCTGGTTACATTATTGCTCAATGTATGGGTGCATGGTTCGCTGCAATGGTAGTTATGGATGGAGCAACAACGCCCAATATTTCTATTCCGGGTTCTTGGGGAATTGAAATCGCAATAACCCTACTTTTGATGTATTCAATTCATGTTCTAGTTAGAAGAAAAGTTAGTCTATTCACATTAGCATTTGGAGTTGGTTTAGTAGTTGCAACACTGTCATTTTGTTTTGGGGAATTTACCGGCGCAAGTATGAATCCGGCTCGAACTTTGGGCCCGAATATTGTAACTGGCAATGGCAATTTAATTCTATATATCGTAGCACCTGTAATTGGAGCTGTGCTATCTAACTTCATCCCTGAACCACTTGACGAAGAGCTTTGATTACATGCTGTAAGTCAGGTACAGTGTGATTTTCTAATGGAGGAGAGAATGGTACAGGAGTGTCTAATGCTCCAATAACAAGTGGTGCAGATTCCAAAGCATAGAATGATTCTTCAAGAATTCTAGATTGCATGGAGTGCCCAATTCCTCCAAACCATTGTCCTTCTTGAAGGATAACTAAACGTCCTGTTCGGGTGACACTGGATACACAAGTATCCGCATCAAATGGAATCAAAGTTCTGACATCAATAATCTCTACTTCAATATCATCTTTAGAAAGTTCATCGGCAGCCTGCTTAGCAATATGTAACATAGCCCCCCATGTTACTAGTGTAACATCTCTGCCACCTCTTACAACACCGGCTTTTCCAATTTTCAATTTCTTGCCTTCTGATATCGCCTCAATAACAGGTTTAGTATCGACTTTCTGATTGATATTTTGACCCCAGCCAGTTAATCCGCCTCGCAACCCATACAATCCAATATGCTCGAGGAATAACACTGGATCATCTAATTCTGCTGCTTCACGTAGCAAATCATAGGCATCTTGAGGAGTTCCTGGTGCGACTACGACTAATCCTGGATCATTTGCATACCATGATTCGATCATATTTGCGTGGAAAGGACCACTTCTAGTCCTTGCACCTAATGGTATCCTGACAGTTAATGGCACCTTAGCGCCCCATCTCCATCTAAGCATAGCTGCATTATTCAACAATGCATTATGAGCAAGAGCAGCGAAGCCGCCAAATTGAATTTCAGCCATTGGCCTCATTCCAGACAATGCTGCGCCTGTTGCTGAATGAATGATTACAGCTTCACAAAGTGGCATATCAAGCAATTTATCTTGATGCCCATTTGCTTTTAGAGGAATGTTCATACCAAATGCACCGGCTATTTCCATGTCTTCTCCCATGAAAATTGTTGAATCTCCATATTGTTCTGCAATATCACACATCGCTTGTTGAATAGCACGTGAATAAGTCCAACCTCCACTCTCTGCATATTCAAGTAAGGACTCACCCACTTCCAATACTGCTGGAACTTCTTGCAGTATAGAGGACCCACTTAATCTCTTGAGATGATCTTCGTGAGTATCAGCATCATGCAATGAAGTTATACCTTTGGTAACGGTCTCAGGATTTGCCCAATCCATTTGTTCAACATGGTCACGAGCAGAATTAACCAACTCTGTTTCTTCAGCTTCCATAATAGAGAGTTCTTCTTCAGTAATACCCAGAGAAAGTAAAAGATTGCGATGTGTTGGAATTGGATCTTTTGCTTCCCAGTAAGACAGTAAGTCGCGGTCGACATATCCTGGAGGAGTTCCAGATTGTGCTCCCAAATACAGATCATCATGATGGTGTGCATGCCCACATCCACGCATGGTTTCAACGTGGATTAGAGTTGGCCCGCCGCCTGATAAAGCAAATTCCCTTGCACAAGCAACCGATGCATGCCATGATGCAGGGTCTGAGCCATCAATAGTCCATGACGGCATTCCCATAGCAACCGCTTTATCGGCCCATAACTCAACATTTGATTGATTAACTGGAGGTGTATCTAAAGCAATTTGATTATTCTGAAGAACGTAGGATATTGGTAAACCTCTAGTCGAAGCTAAATTTAGTGCCTCCCACCATTCTCCGGAAGAGGATGAACCCTCCCCAATACAAGCTAGATGGAATCTATCTTCGCCTTTTTTCCAAGAAGATAGTGCCATTCCAGTCATCGTTACTGAAGCGATAGGCAGGGGGGCCGTTGGAGGTAATACTCCTCGGTGGAAACATCCTACGTGTAAATCTCTACCACCTGCTCCTTCAATACCACCATTCATCACAGATTCTGCTTTACCCATTTGAGCTGTCATGATGTCTGCAGGGGTATCTCCCATAGCCATACATAGGCCAATATCTCGTATCATCGGAGCAATGAAATCGCCATCATAAGGTGAATCTGGTAGGTTTTCACGATTCCTCTTTAGTGCAGTTGCAGCAGCGACACAAGCTTCTTGCCAAGTTGAACGGAAACCCTTTCCGCCAAATTTCCCACCATCTGGAGTGTCCATCCCTTCCGCAAATATCTCCTTTAGATGTGAGTCCAAACCACGAGTCCTTGTCATCATCCTCTGCCATTCCATTCTCATATCGTTGGTAATGGACATGTAATGAGCTAGGCGTCTTAAGCAAAGAGCAATATCAATAATGAATCGATCAGCTCTTCGGGTAAGGTGTAAATTTGAATCTCGCATTGGAATAATTTCTCCATCAGTTAATCCTTTCACTTTGAGTCTACCAGAAAGTCCCTGTCGTAGAGCATCAACAAATCGATTAGAAAATTCATGCCAGGATGAACCATCAAATGACTTCTCATCACGATGGACAAAGTCCCAAACTGCTGCAACAAGTTGCAAATGACCATCATGTCTCTCCGCTGTAAATCGTAATAACTCACTCTTCGCAGCATCTGCAGGCAATGAATTGATGAATTCTAATTCCGATTTAGGATTCCAATTAGCACCACGAATCGTCGGCAATTGTCCTTGAGCCATGGTGCATCCCAATACTCCGAGAAGGCTTTTTCTTATCAGCCATGCCATAGATCCGAATTATTCAGATTCGAAGCGTTTCGACATTTCAGAGTTGTAACAATCATCCAATAATTGCCGATTAGTTAAGGTAATAACCAGCCCAATAAACATTGGAATTGCTAGAATCCCAAGGGTAATTCCCCATGAATTTGTGTAATCATACACTGGTCCAATGACCATAGGACCGACAATTGTACCGGCAGCCCAAGCAGTTCCAAATGCTCCGAATGCAAGTCCTGCCCCGCCTTTACCATAGACTTGACTTGTCGCAGTATCGACCATTGGTAACATTGGAACTTGTGCTGCAGATATTGCGAATTGGAAAATTCCAAGAATTACAATAATACAATACGCTGCTAGAGTTGTATCGCTTATCGAATACGCCACATAACCAGCTGCCAACATTGCAACTGTAACAACATACCAACCAATAGTCATGTAGCGAACTGGACCATTTTTATCGACCAGAGCGCCCCACATCCATCCTCCTATTCCTTGAGCTACAACCATTACAAGAAGTACTGCTCCTATCCAAGCAGCATTCAACCCAAGATTATCTTCCAAAAATAACGGGATCCCTGCTTCCAATGCACCAGTGGCCAATGTAGTCATCATGACTAGTAAACCAATTCTGAAAAGTACTGGATTTTGAATAAAAACTCTTAGTGGCACTGAGCCTTGAGCTGGTTCACCTCCATGCCCCAGTTCTCTAGTTGTAACATAGACTATTGGAATTATTAGTGCAGTAATCAAGGCCAATCCAATAAATGCATATTCTGGACCGATTGTATATGCCACTCCACCTATCACAGGACCTAACAATCCCCCGATTGTTGCCATTGCGATTAATTTACCAGAAATCTCTCCAAATTTTTTCGGCCATATGTCACTTGCTGCAGCGAAACCAGCAGTCAATATTGCAGCTCCTGATGCACCATGTATCAACCTTGCAATTGCTAAAACAATGAATCCATCGACAACTGTTATTTTCATGGCTACGAGATAAAGGAGAGAAGCTACTGTTAATGCGAATAGTGAGAATAATATTGTTCGACCTGCTCCTAATTTATCGGTTATACGACCAGTTTTAGGACCCAAGAAGAACAGCGGAACAGCCCACAATGAAACCAATAATGTAGCTTCAGTATTAGATAAATCAAATTCCTGTTTCCAAGATGGTAAAATTGGAACAATGAATGCGTATCCTAAGAAATCAACCATAAAGGCACAAGCTAACGCCCAGAATGCCCACTTTTTTTCTGTTTCATTCATTCTTCTTCATCTCCTTCTGGGAGTGAAGATAAAACATCTCCAAGCATTTCAGTGATATCTTCTATTCGGGTTCTCAATGTAATGTCAGAGACATTACCTGGTTTTCCAACATCCCACATCAACTCATAAGCAGACTCTGTTACTAAACGAGTGAAAGCCAATACTGCTGGATCAATCACTATCTGATCATTATCTGGAAGAATCGAAACCAAGTCAGGTGTTTCATCTAAGATTTGATCCATTTTGTCTTCGATATCACTTGCTATACCATCAGCCTGATTTTGTAGAATATCCTCCATCGTACTTCCTACAACTTTACTAACATCAGACTTTGAACCTAACTTTGAACTCTTCTTAGAAGAGGGTAATGTTCCAGGTATTTGTCCTGATGGTTTATCTTTTGAATCAAGATCACTGACAATATTATTCAATGCAACTCTCAAAACGTTAGACATTAATGAAGGGTCAAGGTCATCTTCTACCACGATTCCTTCTTCACCCAATTGGACGAGAATTTCGTTTATGAAATCGACATTTATCTTCTCAGGTGTTACAATCCCCTTTAGCATTGGTAAAGCCCATTGTCCATCATTCATCACCATAGACACATCGAAAGTTCCAGCACCGTCTTTCCCAGTGACATTTGAAACTTCAGCAGGCGGAGGAACAAACTGTTTCCTAGAATGTTTTTCCAATTGAGAAAGTAATTTATTCATATCTACCGGCTTGGATATTACTTCATTCACTCCTGCTCTTGCAGCAGAAATAAGATATTCTTCTGAAGAATTTCTTGAAAGAATAACAATCCTGCACTTGAATGCAAATTCAGGATCCGACATCAATCTCTGTGAGGCGTCTATTGCATCGCCAACTTGCCACTCGCCATCTATCAGAACTATTTCAGGCATTGTGGCTAAAGCGGTTCCTTCAGCCTGACGTAGCGTACCTGCCCTTGTTACGTCATAGCCTGCACGCTCTAATGTACTGGCTAGAAGATTACGCCGACCACTGTTCTCGTCGGCCACGATGAGTTTCGGCACAACCTGCTGGTCTAGAATGAACACTTGAAGGTTGACCCACCATAGGTGGGTCTCAGCCTTGTATGATGCCTTCCGGATTTGTTTCAGCCCAATCTAGTATTCCACCAGACAGGTTATACATCTTTGAGCCGTCATATCCAGCCTCAATAAGTTGCATTATGGCAAGTTGAGATCTCATACCACTTCTACAATGCACCAAGATTTCTTTATTCTTTGGAATTTGTTCTAATGCAGATAATATTTCGTCGTGAGGACACAAGTAAACGGCTTTGGAAATTCTAGCTTGCTCCCATTCGTTTTGCGACCTAACATCAATGAAGTAAGGCTCCCATCCGTCATTCATCTTGGCTATTGCCTCAGCGGAGTCAATTGAGTTGAACATCATTTCCTTTGCGGAAGGAGATGGCACTTCAACCTGTTCACTAATAGGAGTTCCAAAATTTAAGATTCTTTGACTGGATTCAAGTGTGTCATAAATTAACAATTTACCTGATAATGGATTGCCTATTCCAAGGATTACTTTGATTGCCTCACTCGCTTGAATACATCCTATCAATCCAGGCAAAACTCCCAATACACCCGCTTCAGAACAAGATGGAATCAATTCATCAGGTGGTGCATCAGGGAATAAATCTCGATATATTGGACCACCATTTAAATTGAATACAGACACCTGTCCTTCGAATCTATATACCGAGCCATATATCCATGTAATTCCCATTTTGTAACAGGTATCGTCGATTAGATACCTGGTTGGGATATTATCGGTTCCATCGATAACTAAGTCATGTCCTTCGAACAATGATTCCGCATTTTCCTCATTCAAACGCACAACTTTTGATTCTACTGAAATATTGGGATCTAAATTTGAAACAAAGTGTTTTGCAGATTCTGCCTTCGGCATTCCAACATCAGAACTTCTGTGAATAACCTGACGCTGTAGGTTTGATAACTCAACATTATCGTCATCTACAATTGTTAGATGACCAATTCCTGCTGCTGCTAAATATTGAATTACAGGACTACCAAGCCCTCCCGCTCCAACACAAAGTACTCTTGATTCTGAAATCCTCTTCTGGCCATCTGCTCCAACTTGTGGCAGTAAAATATGGCGAGAATGACGTTCTAGATCAATCATGAAATTTCCTCAATGTACATTCTCTTCAAGCCATTTTTCACAATCTATTGCAGCTTGACAGCCTAAACCTGCTGCAGTAATCGCTTGCTTGTACCTAGTGTCTACGACATCCCCTGCAGCGAAAACTCCTGGAACATTCGTCATAGTATGTTCTCTGTGGATAAGATACCCTCCCTCATCGGTTTCTAATTGTCCTTCTAAGAAGCCAGTAATCGGAGTGTGTCCAATAGCGATGAAGGCACCTGTTACAGCTATCTCCTCTGTAGACCCATCTCTCGGGTCTTCCAATACCGCACCAGTTAATCCCGAATCATCAGAAAGCCATTTCTTCACCTGACGGAAGGTTCTGATTTCGATTTTCTCGTGATTTGCAGCTCTATCATACATCACTTTTGAAGCACGGAAGACATCTCTCCTGTGAACTAAAGTCACTTTTGATGCAAACCGAGTCAAGAAAGTTGCTTCTTCCATGGCTGAGTCGCCACCTCCAACCACCATAATTTCCTGTTCTCTAAAGAA
>QQSA01000033.1:5924-9284 GCA_003602535.1 Candidatus Poseidoniales archaeon | reverse complement strand
AGCCAAATTGATTCAGCACCTGTTGACACGATTATAGAATGAGTTAGGAACTCTTCACCCTCGGTGTAAACTTTGAATGGACGTTCAGACAAATCAACTCTGTCGACATTACGATCTTGTACCTCTAATCCGAACCTTTCTGCTTGTTCACGAAGCTCCATCATCATCTCAGGACCACCTATTCCTTTAGGGTAACCCGGGAAGTTTTCGATATCGCTTGTTAGCATCAGTTGCCCTCCTGACATGTATCCTGCGAACATCAATGGCTGCAACATTGCACGCCCAGTATAGAGTCCAGCAGTGTAGCCTGCAGGTCCGCTTCCGATGATAATTACATTACGAATATTGTCGCCCATGACTTCTTCCAAGGGAATACCGTGCTTGAACATTGTCTCTCAACATTCATGAATAAACCTTGATTCCGGAGGCCATGGACGTGTTTTCTCACTGGCTTTGGGGGGTCGCCCTAACCAGACGTAAAGTATCATGGAAAGTTAGTGGACCAATGAGTGTTCTTCCAGATTTATTGGCATTTATTCCTGCATCGATATATGGACTGATTAATGGCATCCCCAGGACTTCAGTTGATGATGATACTGTGACTGCAGATATGCCTGTAGCTTGGGAAATATACCAATGGACTCATTCTTTAACGATAGTTGCATTCCTCTATGGTTGCGCATACTACTTTTTGAAATCTAAGGGGCATGAAAACCCAAGCTATATGGCTTGGATTTTTGTTCTGCCTTGGTTTTTCCATATTTTGATTGACATACCAGGTCATACAATCGATTTTTTCCCGACACCATTCCTTAACCCTTTCAGTGACTATATGTTCGATGGAGTAAGGTGGAGTACCTGGTGGTTTTGGTGGCCACAACTAATCGTTCTAGCCACAGTGTGGTGGATAATCCTCAAGAGAGAAAAATCTCAGAGCATAGATGATATTGCTGAAACTGCAGATCTAGCATGAGGCTCTAATCGAGGCTCGATGTGCTGTGGTTCTGCACCAGGGCCAATTATTCCTAAACCAATTGGCATACCGGAACTTAGTTGCAACTCGATTATTGATTTGATTACAGCTTGTCCCATTGCAAGACCATGCTTTGTGCTACCCTTCTCAATTATTCCAAGGCAAGCTGCACCAACAATTCCACCTTTCTCTATTAACCGTGAAAGCGCTAATGGAACTTCCATAGCTCCAGGAACCCACACGACTTCAGATATCTCCAAATCTTCTTTCAAAGATTGTTCTTTAGCGAAAGAAAGCATTCTCTCAATCTCGTCCTTGTGAAAACTCCCGCAAACAATAGCAATCTTTCTCATAGCCTTTCCTCCAATACTCTTTCTACTGTAGAAACAATCGTTTGGGTCATCGAATCAACTTCAATATTGACATGGTCACCCAGTTGCTTTTGACCTATAGTTGTCAAAGCAAGTGTTTCTGGAATTAGATGCAAAGCAAAACCATCATCGTCTACTTTACCAACAGTCAAAGAAATTCCGTCAATCGCCAGGTATCCTTTTTCCTGTACAAATTTCATCATATCTCTAGGACAATCAATCAATAAATCTAGATGATCTGCAGCTTGATTACGTCCAATGATTTCCCCTACACCCATAATGTGGCCTGAAAGAAGATGCCCTCCAAGTTCATCACCCATCTTTAGCGCCCTTTCGAGATTTACCAAATCGCCAATCTCTTTAGATCCTAAAGTGGTTTTTTCAAGGGTTTCTGGAATGGCATCGAATGAGATTTCAGGAACATTGATTTCAACTACAGTAAGACATACGCCATCAACTGATACCGAGGCTCCTGTAACCAATCCATCGGTTGAAACGGTAGAGAAATCAATTACCAAACGAAGTACTCCTCCATCATAACCGCCAGAGATACTGCTAATATTCCCAGTACCGGCTACAATTCCAGTGAACATTATGCATCACCTTCAGTGTTGTTTTTGGCTGATGATAAATCTAGAATTCGGGCAATGATTTTCCTTGTACCATCTAAATCATCGGATAAACCTTCGACTCTAACCACTTTAATGTGACCTAACCCTCTTGATTCAAGAGAGCTACGAATCCTCTCTTCAGCGTGTTCTTGATCATACCCTAAAGCGATGATGTCGGGATTAACTTTTGGAAGAATATCGAATATTGGGACATCAGGAGGATTACCAATAACTGCTCTGTCTACAGGTTTCAACCCTTCAACCATTCTCCTGCGCAAAGCCTGTCCAGTAACAGGTTCATGCTTACGCTTTCTAACAGTATCATCGTGTGCCACAACTACTACTAGATAATCTCCAAGAGACTTGGCTTGCTCCATGTAATGTAGATGACCTGCATGTAATAGGTCAAAGACGCCTACTGCCATAACCCGTGTCATTTTGATCCCCCATGTATGTAAACGGTTTTTAGATTCCTAAGGCCTCGATTAATTCTTTACCTGTTAAGAAAGGAATTCCTCTTTCTGCAGCCCAAATTCTCGCATCTTCAACAGGCAGAGCAAGGTCGCCATCTGGTTGTAACATCTCAGCACCAATTACAACGGGTGTCATTCCTGAAAGTCTCGCCAAACCAACCGCTAATTCAGTATGGCCTTGTCTACGAGCAAGTCCACCATCTGCTTCCCTACAAACTGGAATATGACCAGGAGTACGGAATTCATTACCCAATTTTTCTATAGCATCATCGCCATCTTTCAACTCAGAATATAATTCTGCAAATCTCCGTGTTGTCAGGGCTCTATCCCGATCTGTAATCCCTGTAAATGTATCACGGTGATTTATTGAAAGGGTGAAAGCACTTCTTGCGTCATACTGTAAATCATCTGTTTGCAATTCCCTTAGAACTGGATAATCACTCATCAAACGCTCGTCCATGTGTAAATCTTGTAAGTATGGCATTGAAAATCTTTCACCAACCTCATGGCCGATTGCTAAGAATAGTAATCCGCCACAATCAAATCTTAACTGGCGCATTGTCGCAGGTTCTGCACATTGCCCTGGAAAAAGTAAGTCTGTTTCACCTTCGCGGTTTTCTGCATCGAATAAACAGACTGGATTTCCAGCTCGGAAAGCGTTGACAGCGGCCTCCACATGTGGCTCCATATTATCCCCGGTTCAGTTCTCTCAAATGAAACCAACCCCCTTAGAACCCATTCTTCGTAAAGGCACTTTACGGAAAGGGGTTAACATAGGACAGCCCTTCCGCCTGTCCTGCGGGGAGTGGGAACATGCCAGTAAAATTAGGTCCAGCCGGAGTTCCATTATCGTGTAAAGGACGTACAATCGTTGAAGGAATGGACGATATTATATCTCTCGGATTAGAGACTATGGAAGTTCAAACTGTACG
>QQSA01000033.1:0-5752 GCA_003602535.1 Candidatus Poseidoniales archaeon | reverse complement strand
ATTAATGCTAGGCATGTAACTTTGCATGCTGGCCATTATGGAGATATGAACCGAGGGCAAGCAGCCAATGAACAAGTTGCTAGTGTTTTCAAAGGAATTGTTCAAAGAATTCACGACATATGGAATGATGATGATGATCTCTATCCTGTGTTCCCATGGTTGAAAGAAGGAACACCTGCAAAGATTGGAGTTGAGACCAGTGGCAGACAGGAATTATGGGGTAGCTTGGAAGAGGTACTAGAAGTAGTAAATCATGTCGAAGGTACAATCCCCGTTCTAAATTTAGCACACATACACGCTAGAGGACATGGGAGACTGCGTACTTCAGAAGATTATGGTGAACTATTCGATCAAGTAAGGGAAACAATTGGTACAAAGGAATTCTATTGTCACTTCTCAGGAGTGGAACATAGAATGGGTAATGCTATGCATTATACTCAAATCAAGAAATCTGATTTGAACTTTGAACCTCTTGCAGAATTCATTATTGAAGAAGGGTCTTGGTTAGATATGACATTGATCTCTGATTCTCCACTGCTCGAACACGATGCAATGTATATGGTACAAAATATCGACAGAGCCAGACATCGTCAACTAGAGAGGAAAGCTCGTGAGGACCGTCGCAAGGCATTGGCTGCACAAGCTAATATTACTCCTGAAGAAATGGCTGCAAGAGAAGCGGAAATCGCTGCTGCTAGAGCGAAGGATGCTCTTGCAAACGTTCAACCAGCTCCTAAAGTCGAAGCTAAAGAAGAACCTGCTGAGAAGAAAGAGACTGAAACAAAGAAGAAGGCTCCTGCAAAGAAGAGTGCTAAGAAAGAAGAAGACAACGACGACCTTTTCGCTATTGAAGAGGAAGACGACGATCTATTCTGATGAACATGAGTGATAGTATGGCATTGCCGATACTGTATTCATTTCGCAGATGCCCTTACGCCATGCGTGCTAGGATGGCTATAGTTCGAACTAATTTTGAAGTTGAACACCGTGAAGTCATACTCAGAGATAGACCGGAACATATGATGGAAATCTCGCCTAAAGGCACCGTTCCTGTGATGCTACTCAGTGATGGAACAGTTATCGAGGAGAGCCTAGAGATAATGGAATATGTACAATCATGGGATTTATCTCCAAAAGAAAGGGAGTGGGTAAATCGCAACGATGATGAATTCAAATTCCATCTTGACAGATACAAATATCCCAACAGATACGAAGACGTAGACAAGATTGAACACAGAGAAGCTGCTAGTAAATTCATTCGTGACTTAGATTCTGATATTCCCAAGGGCAATCTTAGTGATGCGATATTCCCATTTATCAGACAATTTGCAAATCATGATAGAGAATGGTTTGATTCACAAGATTGGAATAATGTTCACATTTGGTTAGAAGAAAACCTTTCTAGTGAAGAATTCAAAGTTTGTATGACAAAGCACTCACAATGGATACCCGAAACTAATTGATGTTGGTTTCACAATATGCTTGCTAAATTCGCATTTGGAGGGCCTTGATAGGGAAATCCCCTAAAGGGGATTGATGAGCCACGAAATACTATGGCTCACATTGCAGTGCTTGGATTGGGGAATTGGGGAAGCGCAATAGCACGTTTATGGTTACTTGATGGACACAAGGTCAAAGGTTGGACCGTAGAGCAAGAAGTCTATGAGTCAATTACTATGGAAGGTATGAATCATAAGTACCTCCCCGATTATTCGCTGGAAGGTTTGGAAGCGACAATGCATGTCGAAGAAGCATTGGAAGGAAGCGAAATAATTGTTCTTGCATTACCATCCTCAGTAATATTGAGTGTCGTTGAAGATATTATCGACCATCTGAGGCCAGGTCATGTATTACTTGATCTAGCAAAGGGATTAGCACCTGGTAAGCGTCTAATCAGTGAAGCAATTCATCAAATGTTAGATGAAAAAAATATGCATAATCCATTGGCAGTCCTCACCGGACCAACTATCGCACCCGAAGCAGCAGGTGGCGTCATGACAACCGCATTAGTGGCTAGCGAAGACATGTCAGTTGCTGAAAGATTAGCATCTACATTGACAACACCGACATTTATTCTTCACGCAGCATCTGATCCTGCTGGAGCTGAATTATGGGGTGCATTCAAGAATGTTGTAGCGCTTGCTTGCGGTTTAGTTGATGGATTAAAACAAAACGGAAGTCTTGGAGGTGACAACTTGAAAGCTGCAATTTTTAATGCAGGTTTCCGTGAAGGTTGCTTGTTGTTGCCTCAACTTGGTGCAAGAGCAGAAGTTGCATTCGGCCCAGCTGGATTGGGAGATCTGTATGTAACTGCAACTTCACCTCACGGTAGAAACCGTAGAATGGGAGAAAAACTGGGAAGTGGATTAACACTGGAACAAGCACTTGAGGAGATGGTTATGGTGGCCGAAGGAGTTCGAGCCGCTCGAATGTTTAGGGACAGAGCAATCGACATGGGAATAGACATCCCATTCGTCAAGGCACTCAACACTTTACTGGACAACTTTATCGACGCTGAAGAATGTTGTAGAAGAATGGTAGCCCTATCTTGATGGTAGGCTTGATGTGCTTAGACACTCTGGGAGTGTCATGGCAGACCTAACTGATTTTGAGCTACGCCTATTTGAGTGGATTAAACAATCCGACTTTGAAAGCGTCGCTTGGTCATCAAAAAAAGCAGCTAGATCATTCAAGTGTAAAGAGAGTGAAATCTTTGAAGGTGTTGCATCATTAACCAAAAAATTACCAAATAGGATTCAAATCTATTATGAAGATGGTAACGTGCATATCGCTGCTGAATAAGCATGACAAAAGATACCTTGCTGATCGACGGTCTTTGCGGACTTTGTACTAAAACTGGGAAATTTATTACAACACGTCAAGTTAAAGATTTAGAAATAATCGAACAGCATTCAGATTATGGTTCTGAATTATTGGATAAATATCAAATCGATGTTGACTCTCTAGTTTTGGTTCGCAATAATCGACCCTATATTCGCTCTGCTGCAGCCATACGATGCTTGCTATACATGCGCTGGAATTGGAAATGGTTGTATCCATTTGCATGGATTATTCCATTACCAATCAGGGATTTAGTGTATAGAATTGTAGCAAGAATAAGGCGTTAACAAACATACTATTCTGATTCTTGAATTGATTTTGAAGACTTTTTGCCCTTGGACAATTTGTTGTAATAATCTGCTGCAACTCCTGCAGGAAGCAATACAGTCCACCATTTAGGACGCCTTACATCTCCTTCTTCAGTTACAAATGAACGAATAAACATCGATATCAAATCGATTATCACAACAACAACGAAAACTACGATAAGAAGCGCAAATGCACGAGCATAAGCAAATGGAGGATTTACGTAATTATCAATATACATTCCAATTCCACCAGCACCAACTAAACCAAGTACTGTACCATGTCTAACATTATATTCAAACATGAATAGCAGTTGACTTAGTAAGTGGTTACTTGATTCAGGTATTACAACATGGACTAATCTCTCAGAATGAGTTAATCCCATGGCCATCGCAGATTCTAATGGAGCATTAGGAATTCCTTCCATCGCTTCATATTGCAGTTTACCAAGATAACCAATTGTGTACAAAGTCATTGCTAAAATTCCTGGAAGTGGTCCGAAACCAATAGCAATTGCAAATAGCAATGCCCAAATGATACTGGGCAAACTTCTGAGACCTGCGAGTAAGACTCTAGCGGGTATAGCAATAGGTAAGGGGGTTAAGTTTCCAGCAGCTAAAGATGCTAAAGGTACTGAAATAATGAAGCCTACCAAAGTCGAAACAAAAGCCATCTTGATTGTAATTACCATTCCAGTCCAAGCTTTTGAACAGAATAACTCAATATCTTCATTGCACATATCTCCATTGGGTTTGTGAAGTGAACCATCAGCCCAAACTTCGGCTTCCAAAACCGACCAATCTGGTGGCCACAAATCTTCTGTGAAGAATTTCTCCAGTTTCTCAGGAGCGCTTTCAACTTGACTCCAATCTTCAACTAGATCATCCAATGATAACCATGCCAAAAGTAGGAGCGTGAATCCAACTAAGATTAGTTTTTTATTGATTGGAATCACCTTCCTCAATTAACTTATTATCTTCGATTCTCCATATTCTATCTGCTAATTTCATTGCTCTTTCTTCATGATGTTCAACCATAATTAAAGTAGCTCCAATCTCGTCAACAACCTTCTTAGTAGCCGTAATTATAGATTTTACATTTTCTTTGTCTAACTCTCCTAGAAACTCATCAGCAAGAATTATTCTTGGTTTTTGGATCAAAGTACGCGCTATAGCAACTCTACGTTGTTGACCACCCGATAATATTCGAACTGGTTCATCAGCAATGTCGTCAATATTCAGTGATTTCATAGCCGATTTGACATCATTTTTTAATTCACGAGACAGAGGGAAAAATGCAGGATAAAATTTACTGCACCTTGACCTTGCACCAATAGAAATGTTACTTCTAACTGTAGAATGTCGTATCAATCCCAAACGTTGGGGAATATATCCAATTCCGCTACGGGTAGGATAATCATGTGAAACCTTACCAGATAATGGCCGGATCAATCCGGCAATTGTCCTCAGCAATGTGGTTTTGCCTATCCCAGATGGTCCTAAAATCGCAATCAATTCGCCAGGCATAATTTTCTTGTTGATATTGGAAATCAGTGGATCCTTATATCCGACAGATAAATCCTGCAAAACAAGTGCTTCAGGCTCATCATCATGTGCTGCATCCGCACTTTTTGATGAGCCATCTGCACCCGCCAAGCAATCATCCCCAATGCATGCGCTGAATTATTCTATTTAGAGCAGACAGTTCAGTTTTGCTCTGAATCCTCAGCATCAGTGATTCCATATTTATCCGATGAATGATAGTACTCAGATAAACCAGGGATAGAACCTAGTAGGCTTGAATAACTAGCCAAATGATTTTGACTGTTACCTGCAACTAACTTGTATCCTTTAGAGGTGACTGAAGAGATTATTTCTCCTCCGCACTGGTTCATTGGAATATCTGCAACTTGATGAGTAACTACATTGTAACATCCAGTGTAAGTTTGATCACCCATAGGATAGTTATCTACCCACATCTCATCACTCCAACTTAACATTGCGTTCAATATTGCATTTCTGGTGTGTACATCCAACAAATCAGGGTTGTACATTACAGGGTGGCTTGGAGATTGTCCAAAAGACGGCAATTGGACGTATTCGTCCATATCTAGGCACCATTCTTCATTATTTGATGCGTTTTCGTCTCCACAATATTTCTCAGGAGTACTAAAATCGTCACCTTTTGCGAATGCCACATCTCCATATCCTGTACTTAGACATTCAATTGCACCGCTGTATCCCGAATACAAAGAACCGGAGTCAGGTATAGAAGCTGCATTTCCATTTCCTTCTGAACCATCAAAGTGAGAATCGATTGTTGTTCGAAGCGAGTTGATATCACTAGCATCACCGATTGGAGTGACATAACCATTCTTGATCAAATAACCCATTGGCATCAACATTCCCGCTGACTTTAACCAACCTGTGTGGCAAGAGGTCTTGCCCTCAAGAAGAGCGAATGGATCTGTAGAATCGTCTCCATCAAGGTGAGCATCAGCAATATCTGAACCTTTCAATACCCATGCTGATGCATTGTAATGAGTGTCACCTGCTGATGTTGTGGTTTCTACTGCAAGAACAGATAAGCCATATTGCTTCCAAGC
>QQSA01000032.1 GCA_003602535.1 Candidatus Poseidoniales archaeon | reverse complement strand
TCTGAACAAAATTCAGAAACACCAGATCTGTCTGGTCAATTCAACCTTTCAATCGAGGTTTGTATTTCACAGGATTGTAATTTTGCCAGTGGCGGAAGAATCACATTCATTGCTGATGGTTCCGCTTTAGCCAATGTAATGTATGATTATGAAGCATACAACGATGGTGAGTATGGTGAAGCTGATAAACCGATTCCGAAAAATGATAATCGCAAGTGGGCTTTAGATTACATTGCAGAGTCACTAGTTGACCCATACGCTGATCTGAATGCTACTGAGGTCCCTGAAATTGCTCCTAACGCAATGGTGATTTTTGATGAAAGTAGACACATCCAACCAAGTATTGCTTCTGAATCTTACAATACAATTTACTTCTTACTAGTGTACTTCACTGGAGAAGGTTTAGCAATGTTACTTCTGTTCATAATTTTGTTCATTGCATTCGAAGGAGTACTTCTGAAAAAGAAAGACCCTGAACCATGGCGCCATGTTTTCAGTATCATTTACTACGGGTTTGGTGATGCTAATAGATACACATATTATGCAAAATCAAACAAGATCAAACAAGTATTCCTATCAAAAGTTCGAAACCAAAATGGTTTGACGAGAGAAGAGTTCGATTCATTACCAGCGAGAGAATTGCAGGGCATGATACAAGACCCAGTTCTAGTCAAATTCGTATTTGAAAACCGCAATTATTCATTGGAACAGACCGTGGCAATTGTAAAACGAATTAAGGTCTGGGGAAGAACATGAGGTGGATATAATGTGGACACGTAAAGCTGCATTTACATTCACTGGTGGAATCGCTTTGATTCTGATTGGAATGATGATTTCGAATCACCAAATGATGATTCTAGGTCTTGCTTTCATTGCATTCATTGTAGTGAACTCGTGGGTTAGCGGCCATGGAGATGTAGAAGTTCAAAGAACTCTTTCAGCAGATAACCTGTACAAAGGAGATGACTTGTATGTCGAGTTATTAGTCACCAATAGAAGTAGGCGTAAAACTCAGCAATTAGAAGTCTATGACAACGTTCCGCATGAAATGAAACTACGAAGTGGACTGAATCAAATGCGCCTTAACCTCAAACCTGGAGAAAGCGCAAGGATTCGATATGTCTTACGTTGCCCGCTGAGAGGACACTACTCCATAGGCCCAGTATCACTTAGATACCGTAACACATTCAATCTATCAATTGATGAAATGTATGTAGACCACCATTCTGACATTATCATCTTCCCGCAAATTCGTGATGTTGAAGAGGCATTCATTCGTTCCAGAACTGCGAAAATGTATACTGGTGCAACCACTCTAAGAACACCAGGTCCTGGAACTGAATTCTATTCCTTGAGAGAATATGTGCCAGGTGATCCATTCAAGAATATTAATTGGAAGGCTTTTGCAAGAACTGGAGACTTGATGATTAATGAAAAGTGTCGTGACGCTGTTACTGATCTATACATTATTCTTGACAGTCGAGATATTGCAAGAATTGGAACTGTACTAAAGAATCCATTAGAGATGGGGACTGTTGCTGCTGCAAGTCTAGCCTCGTTCTTTATCAAACGCCGCGACTCGGTTTCTCTAACTATTTACGATGAAAAATTGTCATTCTTACCTCCAGATACCGGTGATAAGCAGTACTTCAAGATATTATCATCTCTAGCAGGTGTTGCACCTAGAGGCACCATGCCTTTGCAGGCAGTAACAAACAGTCTGGCTGCAAGATTTAGTAGAGGAAGTCCTGTATTCATCATATCATCTTGTGAAGGAGACGGTACAGTACCGTCTGCAGTAAGAGATCTGGTTGGAAGAGGGCACGAAGTAACTGTTCTTTCACCATCATCAATCGATTTTGAAAGATTGGTTAGCCGTATTCCTAGAATGTCTTATGAAGTTCTCAAACTCGAAAGACAAAACAGATTGACATCATTGGCTGGATTTGGCAGCCAGGTAATCGATTGGATGCCAGACATGGACTTGTCACAAGCACTGTTGCAGGTGAGAGGATACTGAGGTGTAATTATGGCAGGTGAAGTTACTCCACAGGGTGAAGGAGCAAGAAGTCTCCATCTCCGTCAATTACGTGTACAATGGCAGATTGTTACGTTACAAGTTCTAGCTACTTTGGCATTAGTTTGGATGTACTTAGAAGTAGTTTCAACATACGTCGTAGGTAGTATTGACCACACACTACTGTTTGACAAACTCGAAGAAGGCTTAGGGACCGACCTTCCTTTGGGAGATTGGTTAACAGGAGAAGGAAGCGATGGCCTAGCAAGATTCTATGTCCCAATGGGAATCGGTTTAGCCTTAGGTGGGTCAATGGCATTCCTAGCATTCCAGACTCCTAAGGTTCAACAAAGAGTTAGACTGAGTATAATTGTACTATTGATTGTCATGCTTGCTGGAAGATTCGTGTTCAGCTATGCTTGGCAATTGATTAGTGAAGGATGGAGCATACCTGGAAATGATGTCGTACGATTGCTTGAATGGCCTCTATTGATGTTGCTTTCATTAGTGATCTTAACATTCTACTTACTACCAATCATTACCGGAACTAAAGGAATATGGGGGCTATCAAGGAGAGGCGTTGCATGGTCAATTGGTTTCATTCTACTCTTCTTAGGTATCCATGCAATTCTCACATTCCCATTGATTAGATCTCAACTTGGTAGTTATGGTGAACAATTGACAAGCCTCGAAATCATAGTTTCCGACCCTACCATATTCGGTTTGGTTACTGCAGAGCAACTTTCCTTGATCTTAATCGCTTGTCTGATGATGGTATTCCAAGAATCAGCATTTGGAGTAATTCGACAATTAGAATATGCATATCGCTTACCAGATTCTTGTAAAAGAGACCCTGAATATGTGGCTCAAATGGACAATTTGTTGAATGGGCACCTTCGCCACACTGCAATTTTCCTTTCTTTAACCATAGTCGCAACTACGATTGCATTAGGATTCCATTCCGTATTACTAAATTGGGTTAGTGGAATTACTGGTTCTCAATGGGCTGCACAAGTTGGTGAATCTATCGAGTTAACACTAACCTATGGATTGGTTATATCTGCACTATTATTCCTTGGAATAATGGCTCTATTGCGCTTCGTAATACCTTGGCAGAGATTCTGGGGGCTAATTGAATCATCATTCTCTACACGTGAATGATTATTTTGTATGGATTGATTGTACCAATCTACCAATCGCCTCTGTTAATACCAGCATCAAGATTGGTAACAAACAAATCCATGAGAGCCATAATAACGCTCCTGAGAGATAATCTTGTAGTAAGATTCCGCAATATATGCTAGATGCCAATAGAGCTAGAAAAACCAGTTTTTCAATCCATAAAGGATAGACTGAACCCATAATTATCCCTCAAAGGTCGATTCCGTCGAGTGAATCTTCTAATTGCTGCAATGTAGAATCTGATGGTGTTGATTGCTCAACCGGATCGGTCTTCCTTTCCCATCTAGCATCGAGTCGAGCGAGCTCTTCTTCAAGTGAAGCTCTTTCATCGTCGAGAGATGGCAAAATTTCTTCATTTGATTTAACAATCTCTTCTTCAACAGGTGTTGACAACTCTTCCCATTCTTCTGTAACTTCACTAACATCTACCGCTACAGCTACTTCTTCATCGATCAGTTCACCTTTCATCTGTTCAATAGCGGCTTCATTTACCGGTTCACGTTCTCCAGCCGGTACAGAATCTCTCTCAAACGGTAGTATACCGTCTCTCTTGAAATCCCACAATGCTCCCTTAACTTCGCCATCAACAAAACCACTAGCATCTAATTGGGTTAGCAATTCTTCTAATGCACTAGTCGTTGCTTCTAACTTGACTGCAGACCCTGCATCACGCATATCTGCTTCAAGATGGATATCATCCAGTGCCTTCTGAATTAGTGCTCTAGTTTCACGAGCTAAAACCGGTAGAGATTCCGGTCTTCTAGTATTATTCATCAATGCTTGAATTTGACCTGATGGTGCACCGAGTTTCTCCAATTGTTCGAGTACATTCTTGATTCTTCGTAACATTGTAACAGAGCGATCATAATCTTCTAACAAATTCTCAAGATCCAGTACTAAGTGAGTAACAGTTTCTCCGAGTTGATGTTCCAATCGTTGTTGTACCGACCATCTTGCTAATCCTCTTACGGCTCCAGCTGTTTCAGGAACTTGCCTTTCAAGGAGAGACATTACCTCAGTAGAAAGAAGGTGGCGTGGAGTTGTTGCGACATGGTCGACGCACCCCTGAATAACTTGTAATGCACGTTCTACTGCACGGTCGAGTAAAGATACCGAGTAGCCAAGGTGTCGAGCATGCTCTAATCTTTCAAGAACAGGTCCCAATCCATCGAATTGTGCGCCATCTTCTAACAGTGCTTGCGCCAAAGGTTCCTCTGATAGTTTTGCTCGAAGTATTTCAGCTTCTTTGATATCAGAGAGTGCCTCTTCGTGTGCTATTGCTAACGCTTCAGCTTGGTTCAGTAGATTTGATAATTCAGCTTCGGCTTGTCCTCTTCTAGCTCCCAAATCACCTAATTCGGTCAATACTTGGCGCCTTTCGTTCATCAATTCTCTCATTTCTGATTGAATCATTGATGCTCTATTCTCTTGTTCTGTGAGTCTGACCCTGTCTTCCTGAGTTCTTTCTCTTGCAACTCTAGACTCTGCTTCAATTTGCTTTAATGATAATTGTGAATCATTAATCTTGGATTCTAATTCAGACAGTTCTCCTTGGGCTCTACGGTGTCGGTCTCTAGTAGCCTCGACTTGCTCTTCAATCATACGTTGACGACGTTGATCATCATCGATTCTTGAACGGATGCTAGAAAGAGTCGCTGAATGTGAATCAATGTCACTTGACAGTGCTGCTTCCTTGTTTGCCATCTCCTCAATCTTTGATGACAATTCTGAACTTGCTTTGGAATCACCTAAGATTCTTGCAAGTTCTACTGCCCTCTCGCTTAACTGATGTTCCAACTCATTTACTCTCTTTGAAAGTCGATCGCTACGGGATTCTGAATTCTCTGCAGT
The DNA here is from genome assembly GCA_003602535.1 of Candidatus Poseidoniales archaeon. GTDB lineage: Archaea > Thermoplasmatota > Poseidoniia > Poseidoniales > Poseidoniaceae > MGIIa-K1. Next base: position 21,539 of record QQSA01000032.1, on the reverse strand, counting down.
AGCTTGTGCAGCAGATAAATCGATTTGCAATTGATCGATTGTACGATTATATGCTGCTATCTTTTCTTGGACATCTGCAGTATGTCTATTCGCTTCGTTGGCATTTACTTTAGCTGCATTCTCTGCTTTTTGTGCAGACTCAAGTGCTATTCTAAGCGAAACTATCTCTTGATTACTCTGATCTAACTGTAGTTCTGCTTTCTCAAGTTTTCTTCTCAATCCATCGTCAATACCGGATGATGTATCGATTACTGCCAATCCTTTGGAAGGAGTGGCTACTGAAATTTCAAATTCAAAGCGTGTCCTCTGCTTGCGAAGTTTTTGTAATCCTATCTCAAATCCATAAAGTTGGTTCATGGTTTGCATGATTAATGCTTGTCGAGATTCGGATCGTGTCCTTGTAGTTGATAACTCACTGCAGAATCCTGATAATGTAAAATCAGGAACGTTTCCAGATTCAGTCCCCAAGATTGTACCAACTGGAAGCCTATGTAATGCCAAAACCCTTCTTGATTCGGTCATTGAACTCATTGCATCTACAAGTTTGTTATTTCCTGGACCTTGCATTGCCACTGGAACTCCTTTCACTAATGCAATTCTAATCGCCTTAGATGACTTACCAGCTGTGAGATGTCCGGTTAGGCCTTCCTCTACGGCTGTTGTAAGCATTGAGATTATTGCATCTGTTCCGCCTCTTCCCTCTCTAATTACGTGGCCATCAGAAAGTGATTCTCCCCTTGACCCCATTGCATCTATCTGGCCATCCATGAGAGCTGCAATTTGACTAATCAAACGACCATGTTCAACATCGGATTCAGTCCATATGGCAAGCGCCACATCTCCGGCCTCAGCAAGTAGCAGTGATCCATCCCCTGTGTGTAAAGTCCAATGCCCTGAGCCGTCCAAGCCCAAATCACTAGCCATGGCCTTCCTACCTGCTAAAGTCTCACCGACTTGTGCTGCAAGTTTATCGGCACTGGAGGGTAAATCACCTGCGCCATCGATAAGCATACCAGAATCAACTGCAATTCCGCCTCTAACTTCTGGACGTTGCACCATATGTGAAAGAACTGCAGATAAATCTCTTGAAAGTAGCCTATCCAATGAATCTCCTGAACCAAGTAATCCTCTAATATCCGCTGAATGTTCGAATGCTTCAGGAACCGTTTCTGCAACCGAGCCTAATGCCGATTGTGTCCAGGCCTTTGCGATCAGTCTGTGAGCATCGTTTTCTAATTCTTCAAGACGCTCTTTGGCTGCAGAACCACAGAGCAAAGCACTACCTTTGCCCGGTTCAGCAATCCATCCAATTACTCGACCCGCTCTTACGATACGATGTCCGCTAGCGGTGGATCGACGACCCAAATACGTCGTAATACATCCATGCTCGAACGGCATGATTGAACCATCACTAACATCAATTTCATCATTCACAGGTATTCCATATGGAAGATCGAACATATCAGTCACCTAATCACAGAGTTCAACAAATCAACATCGCATTCAATGGCGTGTCTCCACCTAGCGATTCTGCCACCTTTTTTGCCTGACACGATAAGGCTTGCATCTTCACTCAACCTAGTGAGTAAAAGAGTCCCTTCTCCTTCAGACCAAAGTTCAAGCCCTCTTCCGATTGCTCTACTTTTCCCAAGCTTCTCTAGAGCCTGGATCAATGTGGTGGCATATTCAACCATCGGTGTTCGACCTCTCTTACCCACTGAAGCGACCAAGCCATCTCGTCGTGAGATGATGTATGCTTGGTCTGCCCCTGGTAGAGCAGAAAAACCGGCCAGAATGCGTTGCATCATGCGCGCTCAAGTGGGTTCAGGTTGAAACCGGCTTCAAGAAGTTTGGCTTTTTACAACGCCCGTAGGGCGATTTGTGGGGTGAATTGATTTTGCCAACAGCAATTTTTGTTTAAGGTAAAACTTTGTCTGTGTATTTCAATTGAAAATTCGTTTTTTCAATTGGTATTTTCGACCGTCGACATCAAGCCAAGTACCTCTTGGAATCACCATGGCCGGCCTGTTTGAAGTCCCGAGTTGCGATAAGTGTCGCAATCCGGCAATTCATCACCAGGTTTATTCTGGAAGGATGATGTGTGGGTCACACTTAGCAGACAGCGTAAGAAAGAAAGTTTCGAAAGCGATTAGGGAACAATTGGTAATTCCCAAAGGCAAACATCTCACAATTCTTGTTGCAATTTCAGGAGGGAAAGATTCTGCAGTTTTGCTGGAAAGGATTCACGAGAATTTGGGTAAGCGAAGAGACGTTACAATTGTCGGCGGTTGTGTTGACGAAGGTATCGAAGGATATCGGCCTCCTTCACTAGAATGTGCGAGAAAGTTGTGTGAAGATCTCGGAGTAAGGTTTGAAACAGTATCTTACCCTGAACTTGGATTCAAAGAAATGGATGAAGTTGTAGGAAAGATAGTTGAGTTGAATGATAAGAAAACTCCTTGCTCATACTGTGGAGTTTTCAGAAGACAGGGAATTAACCACTTAGCAACTAGAGTTGGTGCAGATGTTATCGCATTAGGACATAACCTAGACGATATGGCTCAAACAATAATGATGAATATGCAAAATGGAGATCTCGAGAGAACTCTTCGCCTAGCGCCGCACACAAATACTCCGCTAGAAGGCATGGCACCCCGAATAGTGCCATTGAGGTGGGTTCCAGAACAAGAAATTCACCTGTACGCTTTGCATCGCAATCTACCGATTCATCACGAAGAATGCCCTCATGGAGAAGGAGCTCTAAGGTTCAGGCACCGTGAAACCATTGCAATGATGGAAGCGGACGTTCCTGGAACCCGGCATGGATTACTACGAATGGCTGACGACCTCAAGAAGTTACACGCTAAAGCAGGAGGTGGATTAAATTCCATCAGTCCGATTAATTGTCCAGAATGTGGACAAATGTGTAGCGGAAGTATTTGCAAAGCATGTGAAATGAAACAGCAGATGCAATAATCAAACTCGGCGCCTTAGTTTCTCCATGAAGCCATCTGCCAACCCCAATGATTCAAGGGATTCGTCAATTCTGCCAGCCTTCAATGCATCAGTTGCGAGTGCGATCGCTTCTTCAGTAGATCTACGATCTTCATCTTTAATTCCGATATTGCTAGCATCACACTGATTTCTCAATGTCTTCCATTCTTCTACAACGAATTCCAATAATTCATTTGCTTCGTCACCGGCTTTTCCTTGAGCATCAAGATCTTTAGTCAATCTTTCGAGAAGAGTTGCCGCATGAGTCCATTCCAATGCATCAACAGAATCTTCAATCTCTGTCAATCGATTATCCCATTCAGAAGCATCTTCTCTTTCTGACCAGCGAGAAATAAGATGCACTTTCTGTCGCAGTGCTCTTCGAACATCATCCATCGATTCTCTTTCGGCAATAATTTCCCGGACAATACCGTCTGCTAATCCTTTAGCTTGTGCATGATTACCAGATTCAAGTGCCTTTTCAGACTGCTCCAATCTTTCTGAAAGCATTTCTTTGTTTATGCCATCGGCTGATTTCAATTGCCTTGCTGCTTCATTCACAGAATCTTCAGCAATGGCTAATGCATCATCAGATGCGGCAAGTTGCTCCGGAATAACCATTGCAAATTCATACGCTTTTTGCGGTTTCTCAGCATACAATTTCTTCTTCGCATCAGACAATAACTCTTCCATGCTTTCCTGAGCATGTGGTGATTTTGCAAGTAAGGCAGCACCGATTCTAATCGCTTCTTCCGCCTTAGCCCACCACTCAATAATTTCATTCGCTCGTTTCTTGGCTTGCCTGAACAATGCTTCACCTTCACGGAGGCTGCCTAATTCAACCTCTCTTTGACCCATTTCCCAAGCCTTTCGAGGACGTTTTGCAGTTGGAGCAATTTCTTCAGCAGCGGTAACTGCATCCAAAGAATCTGATTTGATTGCCTCTACATCACCAGCTAGGGAAAGCGACCGCTCAATATCTTCATCAGCGTCATCCAATAATCGCATTCCCCATTTTGGGTCACGATGGCCTTCTTCTCTTGCTGTCATTACCAAACTAGCAGCTTGATCAACTGCTGCGCCTTCACTTTTCAAGATTAATATACGACTCTCTAAAGCGTTTAACCTAGAGTCGAATTCCTTACGGAAACTACGCTGGTCATCTTTTCCAAACCAATCAATGAATACTAAAATTAAACCAATCGAACAAGCTAGTACTTGGACATATGATGAGTTGTTGTCGAAATCAATTGTTGATAGTAAAGAAGCACCTAACACAAATCCTAGCATCCCCATCAATGCTCTAAATTTCATCACAGCGATATCGCCTTGCAATATAATTCTACTAAATTTAAACAAATACAAAGACACTAGGAGAAGTATAGACATACCAACGAGTTGTGACAAGTCGCCTTCTAATTGTGAGATTGCAATAACTGAAATCGGTAGCCATGAAATTGTTGCAGCCGCTCCAATTTTACTACGAGTTTTTTCGTCCATCACACCTAGGTCTTGAACAAAAATTCCCCATGCCAAAACAATCAATGGATAGCCTAGTCCAATAATTAGAGGACCTCCGTTCATAGATGATTGTAGTGCAGGCCATGCCAACCATATTGCTGCACTGAGAATCAATAATGCAGAAATCCCTGATAATTTCTCAACCCTTTCTATACGACTTTTTGATTCGGCTTGGATGGCCTCTTCCAAATTTACAAAACCATCCATAACATTGCCACAACCGTTTAGCATATCAGAATCTCGGTTGATTGCGGTTTCTGAGCCATATTATCGCAACAACTAGAACGCTTACAATCAAAAATAGTTCTAGACCACCAATTCCGGATCCAGATTGATACTCACTAGTTGATTGCTTAGTAATCGTATTGTTATCATCGCCAAGATATGATAATTCTACAGAGAAGGTTTCGAACCAACCCATGTCCACCTCTATGGATACAATTGCAGTCGCAGACTGATATGAGCTAGATGGGCCAACATAAGATTCGACGCAAGTGTCGCCACTACAAACTACGAAATCGGTAGTACTGGCTCCGTTATTTTGCACGGTTACCCAGAACTGCTGCTTACCAGGTTCAATATCAACTGAAGATGATTTGATACTGATTATCTCAAGATTTTTGGCTATAGGAGGAGCGATGGCAATGCCGATTGCAGCGCCATCAAAATTGCCTGCTTCATCATAACCTTTGATGATTAATTGATGCACTCCCACATCTAATTCTGGCACCTCCCAGAATTGTATATCAGACCATGATAATCCGGTGTATTCTTTATCTGAAATACTAATTGAAAAATTAATTTTGTCAATTGAACTATGGTCGTCAAAAGATTCGGTTAAATTGAGCCTAATCTTGTCTCCAGGACGTATAGCAGAAGATGCTGCAACCCACTCTCCATCTGTGTTCAAATTCTCGACTGCTGCAACGATTACAGGACCGATATTATCGGTTAAACGAATGGTCCAATTGCCCACTACAGTGTGACCTGCATCATCGCTTACTTCTGCTGCTAACCAGTACTCAACTGGATTCCGAGATTTATGCCTCTCACTGAGGTTATCATTGCCCGAATTTAGATTAGAGTCAACACTAAATGTCGTATGAAGAACATCGCCAGTATACCACCAATCTTGTGATTTATTGCTGGTCCAGTATACTCGCAAGTTGTTATCATGATCATCTCCAACCATCAAATCCCATTCGAAATATCCAGGAGGAATCTCTTGTATTTCGTCACTGGCATTTATCCAAGGAGATCCTCCGTCAAGAATGAAACTGCCGTTCCAAGTACCGTTTAATCCGCCTTCATCTGTACATGTCACAGACACTGGCAAGAGGGAATCAACAGGGTAAGAAGAGAGGTTTACTCCTAAGTAATCTGTCGAGCCAGAAATATTCCATTCACATTCATGCGTTGAAAACGGTGCATCGTCGATAATTACTTCGAAGTCATAGGAGGTAGATTCCCAAGGTAAGGCATAACTTTCGTTCAACGAAATTATCGGTGCTGAATTGGGACCTAAAGTGATGATGTAATATCCACTTATTGAGGTCCCATCTCTATCTAATGTGAAATTTGCAGTCGTACCATCTATCCATTCTTCTAACGGACTAGAAACATACTGCCAATCCCCATCAGTTGCTACTGTCAAAGGAGTTGTTTGACGCAGATCGTTTTGGAACGGGACTTCTAATCTGAGTAGGTTGATATGTGATCTTGATGAAGAGATTGTGCCTGATTCATTCCATCCCCAATATCCATTTGACAAATCAATGTCTGCTTCAATATCGATACTATTGAACAAAACAACATCATCATCGATGATACAGCATAATGCTTCTCGACCATTATAGTAAACGATGGACTCTAACAGCAACTCCAATTCATTGACATCTCCTCCCAAGAAGCGATCTATTTGACTTGCAATCCCTGCTTGAACACCAGGAATAAATGGCAATCCTAAGCCGGTATTGAAGATATGATTAGCAGACCAGATTCCTGTGACATTATTATTTGGTTGAAGATCTGATGTGAATCTAAGAGTTGCACTTCCTACATCAGTGGTAGAATTCAACTGTAGACTTGCCCATTCAGAAGTAGGAGGCCAGGTTGAGTTTCCAGTAGGGATTCCATTGACGAAAACCCTTGCTTCCCATCCGCCACCAAATTCTCCTACAGTCAGATTTTTGTCAACCCAATTCACAATTTCCCCAGTCCCAGTATGAATAGCTGAGATAGTTACATCGTCAGAAAAATTGCCATCCAGATAATATGTGGAAGTTCCATTTGGAATCGAAATACTACTTTCTGTATATCTTACTGCTGTTCCACCAACTCCCGTCACCAATATTGGTATCCCAACCGGAGCCTCGACTAATCCGTCAACGACCGATGATTCCCAGGCACTACCCAATACCTGAATCGTATGTGCCCCTTCTACAGTAAACAGGTCTTCAACCAATTGATATGCTTCTAAAACTACTGTTTTTTGTGAAGATGCCACCGGGGGGTGCCACATTACCACATACCCATCACATGTAGCGCTGGGCTGATACATCCCTCCATTTGGTTCATCCAAAACCTTACCAGTCCAAGGTTCTGTCAAAGTGATCTCACAACCTGTAATAGGGTCGCCATAAGAATCCTCAACTTCAACTAACCAAGTATCACTTTCATCAGCCCAAACAGGCGGAATCAGAAGTAGTAATACCAGTAATAACGCCCTGCGCATATTTCCAACGTATCACCCATCCCACATCAAGCAAACGGAATTTCGCGCCCATATGTTCAAGGTCGGGTTAGGCACAACTCAATAGGAAGGGGAGCAATATGCCGGGACTCATCACCATGGACGACCTAACAAATGAGGAGATTATCTCTATCCTTGACGACGCTGAAAGATTACTGCCAGTAGCACGTGGCGAATTGTATCTACCATTGCTTCAAGGAAGAATTCTTGGAAACTTATTCTTCGAGCCATCTACTCGTACAAGAATGTCATTTGAGACCGCAATGAAGCGTTTGGGTGGCGATGTTGTAAACCTTGGAGATGTGAAAACATCATCCGTGGTGAAAGGAGAAACCCTCTTTGATACCATCCAAATGGTAGATGGATATACTGACATTATTGCCATGCGCCATCCTCGCCAAGGAGCCGCTCAATATGCTTGTGATAGTGCCAGAGTTCCAATAATGAATGGTGGCGACGGCGCTGGCCATCACCCTACCCAAACAATGTTGGATTTGTTCACCATTAGACAAGCACATGGAACTTTAGAAGGACTAAATGTGGTTTTGGCTGGAGATTTACGATATGGAAGAACTGTCCATTCCTTATCCCATGCATTGGTAAGATTCGGCTGCAATGTTACATTTGCATCTCCTGATAGTCTGAGAATGCCAGAAGAGATTGTTAATGATCTGAAAATTCATGGAGCAGAAGTAGTAGAGACCGACGATTTACTTAGCCAAATAAATTCGGCCGATGTAATTTACATGACCAGGATTCAAAAAGAACGATTTCCTGATGAAGAAGAATATGCAAAGGTTGCTGGAGCTTACAAATTACATGCCAGAGATCTAGATGATGCCAAAGCAGAGATGATCATAATGCATCCATTACCCCGTGTTGATGAAATTCACCCTTCAGTTGACTCAACCAGACATGCGTGCTACTTTGAACAAGCTTTCAATGGAGTTGTTGCTAGAATGGCCTTAATGTGCTGGCTATTAGGCGTAACAGTTCCAGAAGACATTACATCAGAAGGAGGGGTTCTATGAGTCAAGAAGGGAATATGCGCAGAGTTACTGCAATCAAGAATGGTACAGTAATTGATCACATTCCATCTGGAAAGGCACTTTCTGTTCTGAAAATGTTAGGGATTGAAGGATATATGTCAAATCCAGTATCTCTGGTAATGAATGTCCCTTCAAAAAAGATGGGCTCCAAAGATATAATCAAAGTCGAAGATAGAGAACTTACTCAAAATGAATTGGATAGGCTTGCTTTAGTAGCTCCTGATGCGTCAGTAGCAATTATTCGAGCATATTCTGTGGCTGAAAAATTAGAAATCAATCTGACCGAAGAAGTTGTTAATTTGGCAAGATGTACATTTACAAACTGTATAACTACCAACCACAGAGAACCACTGCCTCACCGATTGGTGGTAACAAATAGAGATCCGCTAGAACTACGATGCAGATATTGTGGTAAGACCCAAGATATCGAGGAACTAGTGGAGAATTTACTCTGAACTTAAATCGAATAAATTTGCTTTCCGACAAGCATCGAAATTTATCCATCCAGGGAAACCTAAGTCGACAGGAACTCCTCCAACTGTAACTATTATGCCAGTCATAATCAGATGATTTGCTAAAGGTGACTCTGACCATTCTGCACTTTTCCAACCATTTTTACCACGGATCAATTTAGTTGTCATTTCTTTACGTGCTGTCCATGAATTGCCATTCCAAGAATGAGTCTTCAATTGATTTGTAGTGATCTCAGGGGGAACGACTACATTGTGGAATTTCACCCAGTTCTCCTCCCACTTTCCAGCCATTGTATCAGCCCAAACCAAACCGGTTGGTTCAGATTCTGGCATTTTCATTTCACCTTTCTCAGCAAGATAAATTGCTAGCCTTCTGAGATGTGGGTGCCTTGGATGATCTTTGATTGTCTTTTCAACAATATTAACCGCACTAGCATTCATTCCTCTATCCAAGTATAATAATGCGCGAGCGGTTTGACCATGAGGCCACTTTTTCAAGTCGACATCGTTCTTTTTCACCCATGCTTCTAACTTATCTAGGGCAATGTTTGATTGTGACCAAAGTCGATACCTAGCAATGTCGCCCAATATGTGCAACTTCGACGCAGATTTATTTTTCCAGGCCTTGCTAGTTCCTGGTTCTCCATCCAGATATCTCTCAATCAAATCGATATTTCCTTTTGTTACTGGATCCAATCGCAACATCAAGCGTGCTTTTTTGGATAGTTTTTGAGAAGGGTCTAGAATAGAAGTAACCCACCTTAATCGAGCTGCTTCAATATCTTCTTCTGAAAGATAATTAAGGCGAGGTATAGCTTCTGGAATGTCTCTTTGTGCGAGCGAAGCCGCTGCTAAAATCATGCGGGCGATCTCAGCGGTTCGGCCTGCTCTTAATGCTAGGAAAGAAAGCCCAACCTGTTCTGCTTGGTCCCACCTACCCATTCCCATCAACAATTCCATACTGGCTTCAGTACGTCGAACAAGAGATAATCCCTCTATGCTTGCTTCGCCATGATCTTCATACAACAATTCCATTTTCCGAATTGCTTTAGACCACTCATCTGCAGCAATCAAGTCAGTAAATGCCTCACCTTTACGGTAGATTATTTCCTCGATTGCTTCTAATTGAATTCGGTTTTCATTCGCCATAGCGTCAAATGTGATATCTCCTAACCTTTGGCCAGTCCTTCTAGATACAATCCATATTCCCAAGAATACAATTTGTCCACCGGAAGCGAGCATCCAGGTCAATTCTTCAAGTGCGTCTTTGCGCATAACCTGACAAACTGAATCTTTCCATGTACCACATTCTGCTCCTTGGGGAAGGTATTGTGAATCCCAAAATGTCAACATTGCTAGCGCTAACAATAGCATTGATTGCCCAGCAAATCCTGTGAAACAGAAATTCAAAACATTAGCCTGTTGGCTCTTTTCACTCCTCAAAAGTCTAGAATCTGCAAGTTTTATTCCCCCTTTGCCAGATACATCGGCAACATCCAAAAACAAGATTCTTGCAACTTCATAAACGAATAGAAAACCTACGATTGCTACGTTCAATAGCAAGAAGAGAAGAACTATTGTTACCAAAGGAACCCTAATTCCAGATTCTGAAATATGAGAAAATAACTCAATTGTATAGAATCCGATGATTCCTCCTTCTTCCATAATTGAGTTCTGAGGCCTGTATTCAGGCAAGTCAAACACTCTCTGAGTGTGCTCAAACATCGAAGGGTCAATCGAGATTAATAGCAATGAAATTAGTGTATTCAATGCAATAATCGGCATAGCCACAGTATTCAATCTAACCAAAGTAGCAATGAATTGTTTCCTCGCATTTGGTTTGTGAGGATAAAATGCAGATGGTTTGCCCCTCGATAGCAATTTACTAGACTCAGACAAAGCGGTCCATGAAGACCCCATGACACGCCCATAGGCTACGAATCCTGGAGTGAATGCTAAACATCCAATCAGTGCTAATTTGCGATCGAGTCCAACTTCAGCGAAACCCATTATGTACCAAAGTATAGTAAGAGCCGTGAACCAAAGTATTGTGATTGTAACACCTACACCATTCCTGAATGTACTAGCTTCCTGAAGGGTTGCCCTCTTGCCACCTGTACGAGTGATAATCTGAGTGCTCATGGAGACTCCTGTTGAGATCATTGCGGGGAAAACAATCAGCACTAAGGCCATAGCAAGAGAAATCATATGGATTCCATCAGACCAACTTAACTGATAGAAGAGCCATTCCAATGCTAGTAAAATTGCACCCATAAGAGCCATGATGTAAACGGTTAATCCATTTCTCATTCCGGGTGATTTCAACAATTTGCGTGCCTCATATCGGTCCGATGTGACAGTATGAACTTCGTATCTCTTAGGACCAATAGGGAATGCTACTTGCAAACCAGATAGACCTCTAGGAATCAAATATTCTTGGAATAGATAAGCCAAAAACCCTGACAATAATATGGCCAAAATTGCCATAGAATCGAATTCGTTTACCAATTCTATTCCCATTTCTTCGCCTCATTCATTCTGTGGTGGGACTAGTGATGGAGTTGCAGATTTTGATTCGATTTCTTCTACAAGTTCAGAGAGGAAGGTATCGAAATCAACACCTGCTCGTTGGTCGCCATTTCTAGCACGGATAGATACAGAGTTGTTTTCGACTTCGTCGTCTCCTAGAATTAGCATATATGCTGGTTGGAATTTTCTTCGCATCCTAATTTTCTTTCCAATTGTATCGTCACCATCATCCAATTCAACTCGGATTCCTGCTTCTTTCATCTTCGCAGTGACCTTTCTGCCATACTCAACTTGTTTCTCGGAAATCGTGAGTACATGGATTTGAGTAGGTGCAAGCCAAGTAGGGAATTTACCCGCGAAGTGTTCGATTAAAACTCCACAAAACCGTTCCATTGAACCGAATGGTGCACGATGAATCATAACTGGGCGATGCAGTTCTCCATCGCTCCCTTTGTATTTGAGATCGAAACGTTCTGGAAGATTGTAGTCAACCTGTACCGTACCTAACTGCCACTCTCTTCCGATTACATCTTTGACAACGAAATCTATCTTTGGCCCGTAGAATGCCGCTTCACCTGGTTCTTCTGACCAATTAACATCAAGACTACTGGCTGCTTTCCTACAAGCTTCTTCCGCTTTATCCCACTTTTCGCTAGCCCCGACATACTTGGTTGAATCGGGATCTCTTAATCCCACTCTAACTCGGTAATCAGTCATACCCAGTGCCTTGAAAATTACTTGAACCAGCTCGATACATCCAAGCACTTCTTCTGCTATCTGATCTTCAGTTACGAATAGATGAGCATCGTCTTGAGTAAATCCACGAACCCTTGTCATACCCGAAATCTCACCTGATTGCTCCCAACGATACACAGTACCAAATTCAGCTAAGCGTAATGGTAAATCGCGATATGAGCGCGCTTGTGAAGAGTAGATCTTGATGTGATGAGGGCAATTCATCGGCTTCAGCATGTATCCCTCGATATCACCCGCAGCCATCATATTGGATAATTCACCACATGAACAGCCTTCATTAGCCAATTTTGCCATCATATCCTTCTCGACCAATGGAGGATATTGAGAATCTTGATAGTAAGGGAAATGGCCACTTGTCCTGTATAAATCTAATTTTCCGATATGAGGAGTATAGACCTGATGATAGCCTTGGCGAGTCAAATGTTCTGAGATGAAATTCTGGAGACATGTGCGTACTGTAGCCCCTCTGGGAGTCCAAAGAATGAGTCCTTGCCCTACATCTTCGTCTACATGGAATAGTTGCAAATCCTTTCCGAGTTTTCGGTGATCTCTCTTCTTTGCTTCTTCAATAGCCGACATAGTTGCCTTCAAAGATTCCTTAGTTGGTTCGACGATTCCGTAAATTCGAGTTAACTGTTCTCTGTTTTGGTCTCCTCGCCAAAAAGCCGATGATACCGAAGTCAATCTCACATGCATCAATTTGGCTGTAGAATGTACGTGAGGCCCTAAGCACAAATCATACCAATCTCCTTGACGATAAATTGTTGAGCCGGCTCCGTCTTCCAATTTGTCATTGATAATTTCCATTTTGTATGGATTACTGGAGAACATTTCACTTAACTCAGATTCACTGCATTCGACTCTTTCCACAGTATGATTGCGCCTTGCAATCTCATGCATTTTCTTCTGTACAGACTTCAAATCTGATTCACTGAAATCAGGTAGATCTGCGAAATCATAGTAGAAGCCCCTATCGATTGCAGGACCAATTGTTGGTTTGGCATCCGGATAGAGGGATGTTATTGCTTGAGCGAGAAGATGAGCGGCGCTATGCCTCAAGATGTGTATTCCATCATCAGTGAAGCCAGAAATGCCTTCAACTGAACAATCAGAATCTAGAATTGTAGAGAAATCTTTGTGAATACCATCTACTGATGCTGCCACACAGTCATGCTTTCTCCCTTCAATATCCATTACGATTTCACCAGCCGTAATTCCAGCAGCGTATTCGTTTACTGTACCGTCTGGCAAGGTGACAGAAATCATGGACATGGGTGTGCCTCCGCCCCCTACGGGGGCGCTTCTACTCTTCACCTTGGCGATAAAAGAAATCATTCAGAGGTCTTCTTCAAACGAATGTCAAATCGCCGATTACCATTCTACATCAAAGTCATCGCCGAGTTTTGAAGTAGGTTCTGCGAGAACTTCTACATGCTTTTTCTCTGGCTTAGAGGATTGTTTAGTAGCCATTTTTATTTCACTTCGATTATCGTCAATATCTCTTTGACCACGGAATGAAGGTTTCTCATGAACTTTGACTTCTTTCTTCTCAGTTGGCGGTTTCTGCTCTTTCTCATCTTTGAGTTGATTAGCCCAAGCTCCTTCGAAACTCAAATCGTCTACTCGCCTCTCCATGTAGACCCGATGAGGGCGGCAATAAATAATCGGTTTGATGTATGGCTTACTCCTGGGGCGCAATATGCGCCTCGCTGTAGTCGTCAATCCTGATGCTGGCTTGGGTGGACGCCTGGGCTTCAAGGGGAGTGATGGCCGTGCAGCTGAAGCAAGAGCTGCTGGTGCAGAAGATCGTGCTGGACCGAGAATGAAACAATGTTTAGAGCGACTTTCTGAATTGGCACGAATGCCGATTGAAATTATCTCATGGGATGGCAGAATGGGAGGAGATTGGATCCCGGGAGAGTATACTTCCACCGGTAAAACTCCTGAGATAACCGATGCAAATTCGACTGCTGATTTCATCAATTCACATGAACCAGATCTGTTCCTCTATGCAGGAGGAGACGGGACTACTAGAGATATTGTCGAAGCATTAGGTGACAGAGAGACACCGATTGTCGGAGTTCCGGGGGGGGTGAAAATGCACAGTGGTTGTTTTGCAACCACGCCGAGGTCTGCAGCAGAAGTGGTTTGGTCATTCGTTACCGGAGATTTGATGATTGCAAGAACTGAAGTTATGGACTTGGATGAAGAAGTCTATCAATTGGGAGAATGGAAAGTTCGAATGTATGGAGAAGCATTCACACCAGCAAGTCCTAGATGGATGCAAGGTGCCAAAGAACAAGTCCAGCGTGAAAGTGAGAGTGAAACTCTAGAAGCTATGGCATCTCATATTCAAAGCCTAGTCGAAGACAATCCAGATTTGATGATTGTCTGGGGCAGTGGCGGAACACTTAGACAAATGTGTAAAGAGTTAGGTTTCGATTCAACTTTGCTTGGTATCGATATTCAACACAATGGCAAAATGTTCCATGATCTGAATGAGCAAGGTATTCTACAACACATCAATCAACACAATGGTGCTAAGTTACTTCTTCTCTCGCCGATGGGCGGTCAAGGATTCCTTATCGGACGAGGTAATTTGCAGTTGTCCCCTGATGTATTGAGAGGCATTGGTATCGAAAATGTCCTTGGCATTGCTACACCAGCTAAGTTACTTGGATTAAACGAAGTGCGAATCGACACTGGAGATGAATCTCTCGATAGTGAAATACGTGAAAGAAAGTACCTCAAAATGCTCCAAGGTTATCGTACTACGAGAGTAATTCGAGTATCTTCAGATTGAAACTGTTTGTGGCTAAACTCTGAAGAGAGTTAGTTAACTTGGAAAAGTAGTAGCAACAATATCGAAACAGCCACAATACCGTTAACGGTTCTGAATCGATTCCAACGATTCCATGGCGATTCAAATTCCCTACGAGAAGTTTCCAACTCCGATTCGCTCAAGGACAAAATATCCAATTCCTGTAAAGTATTATTTAGAGGGATATTAAATCGAATAGTAGGCAATTGTAAGCCGAATAAATACAAAGTTGATCCTATCCACAACAGATAGAGTTGGTTACCACTCAGATTCATTGTTCCGGTAATCAGTGAGCCAATTATCGAAATGATTGAGCCAACCCATATCAGAATAAAGAGAGGCTGATTGTTCTGTATTATTCCATCCATATGTTTGAATGCTAAAAGAAACTCTTTGTCAGACAATTTGTTAATGCCAGGCATTACAACGATTGCAAAACCAAGTAGCAGCCCTGTTACTAATGCACACAATAAAATCGACAACATGAGAGCTATGGCAAAGAGGTCCACAACCATCTCAGCACATCCTAGACATCTTCATTTTCATCGAGAAGTGATTCCGCAAGCAATCGTATGTCGGTATTCCATTCAGTGAATTCAGGCATATCCGTCGGATCAACCCCATGAACTGCATGAAGCCAAATTAGGGTGCCTGTGTCGATCATAATTTCACCTGCGTGGCCTTTGTAGTCAGTGAAAATTGATGTATCTTTTGAACCAGTCAGTTCCTCAATGTCACCTTCAAGTTCACCTGCTTCAAACATCTCACGAAGTTCGTATGCTACCGCTCCATGATGGAAAGTGAAAATATCCGCACCAGGGTTATCAGCACTCAAGTTTGATGCAAGACTCTTCCATGACTCATATGCTTCAACTGAGCCATTTCTATACTCGGTTGCATTATCATAATCTGAAGGATAGTCTTTCCAAGGCAGGGCTAAGCCGATTCTTGTATCTGGATTTTTATCTAATGCATATTCTGTGAAATTCCAAATTGCTTCATCTGATTGAAGACCGGATTCCATGAATTCAATGCTGCAACAGATCATAATGAAAACATCGATTTCTCCGGTGTCTAAGTACGCCTTGATGTTCCTGCGATGTCCGTCGTCCGCCCACAATGCATCAGGTGCTCCAGACGCCCCCCCACTCATTTCGATGTATTGTGCATGGTCTGAGAAACCTGCGGTGTGTGCATAATCTTCCAATGTCTGAGCAAATAATCGCCCAAAGCTGTGACCGATGTACAAGACATTGTAATCATCGGCATTTACTTCATCGGAAGAACCCATGTTGTTGTCATTGTCATCGTTATTTCGGCCATCACGTAAACAACCTGATAACGAAACTGTAAACATCAAAACGGCGGCAAAAAGTGCAATCTTCTTGTTCATGAGTTTTTTCAAGTAGGAGTTGTATTAATTGCTTTGGTTACAATAATGTTACAACCATTATACCGCAAAGCTACATTTCAAATTAGAAATGGTTCTATTCTGAAGTCAGAGATTGTTTGCACAAGTGTTTCCATTATCATTTGAATTGGTTCCGTCTGGACAGGTTGTATTGTACCAATTAACGCCAGTCAGGTTGGCACCAGTCAGGTTGGCATTTTGCAGGTTGGCATAACCTAGATCGGCGCCACTCAGGTTAGCGCCACTCAGGTTGGCACCATTCAGGTTGGCGACATTCAAGAGGGTATTAATCAGATTGGCGCCACTCAGGTCAGCACCACTCAAGTCGGCATCTAGCAGATTTGCGGATGGGCCGACGAGATTTTCTCCTATACACTGCCAAGAAGTTGGCAAGACATCAGGACATCCTTGCAAGTCGATTGCGTGAACATCGAATAGGACAGCACCGCTCAGGTCGGCGCCAGTCAGGTCGGCCGTCTTTAGGTCGGCTTCAGTCAGGTTGGCATTACTCAGGTTGGCANCACTCAGGTCGGCCGCCTCCAGGGTGGCTTCCCTCAGGTTGGCACCACTAAGGTTAGCAGTACTAAGTTTGGCATTACTCAGGTCGAAAAATTCCAGGTTGGCATTACTCAGGTCGGCACCACTCAGATCAGCACCACTCAAGTCGGCACCACTCAGGTCGGCACCAATCAGGTCGGCACCAGTCAGGTTTGCATTACTCAGATCGGCACTAGGTAGATTGGCACCCCGCAGGTTGGCATTACTCAAGTTGGCATCACTCAGGTCGGCATTAAACAGGTTGGCATTACTCAGTTTGGCATTACTCAAGTTGGCATTAGTCAGATTGGCATCCCACAGGTCGGCATAAGGCCCCACGAGATTATTTCCTATACACTGCCAATCAGTCGGTAAAGAAGCAGGGCATCCTTGCAAGGCGATTGCATGAGTCAACTTCAGGTTGGCACCGGTCAGGTTGGCACCGGACAGGTTGGCACCGGTCATGTTGGCACGATGCAGGTCGGCAAAACTCAGATTGGCATTAACCAAGTAGGAATTACTCAGGTTGGCATTACTCAGGTCGGCACCAACAAAATATCCGTTCAGGAGGTAGAGATTGGACATATTCATGAAAGGTAATTTCAAGGTGCTGTTCGCCCAATTTGCAGTATCATTTGCCCAGTCGATTTCACTAATCAACTCAGCAATTGTAGTGTTCAAATCAGATTCAAGAGAATCAAGGTAATTCTGTGTATTGTTCAATTGCGCCAGTAAATCACTATCGCTTGAATTGAGATTTTCTAATTCCTCGATGAGAGAAGAAATCGCTGTTTGACTTGAAGAAATATTGAGTTGAATTCCAACGATTGATGAAAGCAAATTCTGAACGTCTTCAGCACTCGATGTATTCATATCGTCAAGAGCTTGTTGAACTGCAACATTGAGTATTGCTTGCTCACTCATCGTTTGATTCATCGTTTCCAATGAAGTTTTCAATTCATCATTTTCAATTTGTTGAGCGATTATAGTCTGATTCATAAATTCCTGATTTTCCTCTAAATCAGCTATTTTTTCCTCTAAATCTGAACTGTCAGAATCCTCTCCGCCAAGACATCCAGCAAGGGATGAGACAATCATCAGCAGGGAAAGCAGCACTGCATCAGCTCTCTTCATGAAAAAGGCAAACATGGTTCGGTTTTTCAAATGTTCTCCATATCATGGAGGTCCTGTGATTAAGCATCCAAGCAAAGGGCTTTCCATGTTCACCTTAATCAATCTGGAAACGATTATTTCTTATGGGGGAAAAATTTCCTCGCTATATTGATGAAAATCATAGAAAGCCACAGCGACAATGAAGAGGTGATGGATGCAACCAGAACCGTTTCCCAAACAGGAACGTTTCGGTTCAACTCAAAATAGGTGTGATACTCAATAGTCATGGCTGTTGATAGTCCGGCTACAAGTCCTCCTATGAGGATAATTGAATGCTGGAAATCTGGCGTCAAAAGTTTGTCTTCAAGGACCTTTAGGAAATCATCGTTTAGTATCTTACTTTCTTCATCATCCATACGAATAAACTCAAACTTATGTCTATTATTTTTTCCTGATTAGTTGATTCGGTTTGGCCAATTTGAAGATGGAATTGAAATTGGCAAGACATTTGTTATGTTTGTCCGGAACAGTCGTCGTAATCAAGGCTCAATCCCTTGTATATGGCAACTCTTTGATCAGATCTTTTGACCATCAGCAGCCATTAGTAATCCTAAGAAAGGTGGGCTTGGCTTTTCAGGCCTGCTCTTAAATTCGGGATGGTATTGAACACCAACATAGTATGGGTGACCTTCCAATTCAAAGATTTCACATCTCTGACCAGTCTCATCTTTACCGACATAGACCAAACCTTCAGATTCAATTTTAGAAATCAAATCTGGATTGACTTCGTATCGATGACGATGCCTTTCATCGACTTGTGCATGCCCTCCGTATAGTCTGCGAGTCATACAATCGTCAACTTGGAATATAGTTGGTCTACTTCCTAAGCGCATAGTTCCACCAAGATGAGTTTTGGATATTTCCGGCATAAATACAACAGCTGGATGAGGCGTATTTTCATCGAATTCTGTTGAATTTGCGCCTTCCAATCCGAGAACATTTCTGCAAAACTCAATGGTTGCAACCTGCAATCCTAGACAGATCCCCAAGTATGGTACATTGTTAACACGGGCGTAATTAGCCGCCAAAATCTTACCTTCAATTCCACGATCTCCGAATCCACCAGGAACCAAAATACCGTCTGCCGATTTCAAGACATCCCAATCGGAATGAGAGTCATCGTCCAAATTGCTCGCTTCTATCCAATCGATTACCAATTTGCGATTGACAGCATAAGACGCATGTTGTAGGCTCTTTATTACCGAAAGATATGAGTCTGTCAAACCTGTATATTTTCCAACCATTGCAATGTGAATATCTTCACCAAGGTTGTCAACTCTATCTGCCATAGATTCCCAACGTGCCATCATATCGGTTGCATTACAGTCAATCCCTAATGCTTCACAAATCCCTTGGTCGCGAAGGAGTAATGGAACTCGATAGATATTGGAAACATCATGAGCACTCATTACCGCATTTGGTGATACATGACAGAATGCTGCTAATTTTTCTCTGGTTTCTTGAGCAAGTGGTGCTTCTGCACGACAAACCAATACATCAGGTGTGATTCCCAATCCTCTCAATTCCTTTACAGTGTGTTGTGTTGGCTTAGTCTTCTGCTCACCTACAGGCCCCATAACCGGAACTAGTGATACATGTACGAAACAGATATTCTCTCTCCCTACACGGAATTGGAACTGACGAAGTGCTTCTATGAATGGTGAACTTTCAATGTCTCCAACTGTGCCGCCCAATTCAATTACACAAGCCTCTGGTTCTTCTCCAGAACCATCTACTGATACTGAAGCTACCCGTTCTATCCAGTCTTGTACTGAATCTGTGATATGCGGAATAACTTGGACTGTTTTACCCAAATAATCGCCTCGGCGTTCAGCCTCAATTACTTCAGAATAAATCTTGCCTGTGGTGATATTATTGTCCTTGAAAAGGTTGAGATTACAGAACCTTTCATAGTTTCCTAAATCAAGATCGGCTTCGCCGCCATCATCCAAAACGAAGACTTCGCCATGCTCGAATGGAGACATTGTTCCAGCATCACTATTCAGATATGGATCGATTTTGACTGCAGTTACTCTCAGTCCTGCACTCTTGAGAAGAACTCCGATGCTAGAAGCGGTAACTCCTTTGCCGAGTCCGCTGAGGACACCTCCCGAGACGACAACATACTTCATGTCCTTCAACGGGCTTTGAGGCCGTCGCGCCTCCCATTTCAACATTGGGTCGCGTCAGATTAGGATAAAAATCAGTTAGAAGTCTTGAACATTTTTCACGAAAAGGCTACTGCGAGTGAGTTGTGTGTTTTTTTAGAAACAAAACCAACTTATGCTGAAAGTAATCATTTCAATCATGATGATTACGCCGAATGAAAAAAAACTCATCTTTGAAATCCAGACTTTACGAATTCTAACTCAGCGATTCAATCATTATTGTACACATTGAATCCAAATCAAACTCTAATTCGAATCCCCAATCATTCTGTGATAATGCTCCATCGGTTTCATCAGGCCATGAGTCCGCATATTCTTGGCGGTGGTCTGGTTCAAATGTACATTCAAAGGCAGGTATTTTTTCTTTAATTTTGAAGTATAATTCTTCGGCGGTAAAGTTCAGACTAGGTAAATTGTAACCTCCTCGTATGGTCAAACTTTCACTTGGAGCATCCATTAATTGTAGAGTTGCTCTTATCGCATCATCGATATACATCATAGGAAGTCTTGTGTCTCTTTCAACAAAACAGGCATATTTCTTGCTAGAAACAGCTTTGTGGAAAATTTCAACAGCATAATCAGTAGTTCCGCCCCCTGGCATAACTTTCCAAGAAACCAATCCCGGATAACGCAGGCCTCTGATGTCAACCCCATGAGCAGAGTGGTAATACTCTGCCATCAGTTCACCTGCAACCTTCGTGATCCCGTAAATTGTAGATGGATTCAAAGGGGAGTTTTGACGAGCAAGATTACCTACATCTGAGCCAAACACAGCAATGGATGACGGAGCGAAAATCCTGAATTTGTATTTGCGAGACAATTCTAAGACGTTCATCAATCCATCCATGTTTATTTTCCAACATAATTCTGGGTTTTTCTCACCAGATGCTGACAGTATTGCGGCTAAATGATACACTTCATTGATATTATATTCTGTAATCAAGTTCTCAAATTTGTCAAAATCAAGAACATCTAATTTCAAAAAATTGATTTCAGCGTTTTCAAAATTATCTGGTTCACGGATATCGGTTGCAACAATATTTTCTGCACCAAATTTCTCAGATAAGGCTTCCAATAGTTCCATACCAATTTGCCCAAGGGCTCCTGTCACTAAGATTCGTCTATCCGTAGGTCCCCCCATAAACCTACGACAGTATAGTCGCTACTTGAATCTAAAGGTATCAAACAAAATAGTTCATGAAATTTAATTGAAGATAATTAGGTATTTAAAATTGTGATTTAGGACCTTCTCACTAGAAATCTAGCGGCTTAGTGCGCTCACTCAGCGCCAAAGCCTTGGAGCTGTTCTTGAACTTCATCTGGGACTTTGGCATCCATTTGTGCCCACAATACAT
>QQSA01000031.1:5435-14761 GCA_003602535.1 Candidatus Poseidoniales archaeon | reverse complement strand
ATCGCTGAGATGAATGATTATCAATTCAAATTAGCTAAACTTCAAGGCGAATTTGTTTGGCATAATCACCCGGATACCGATGAGGTTTTCATCGTGATTGAAGGCTCTATGTGCATCGAATTAGAAGATGGTAAAGTCGAATTGAATGCTGGAGAAATGTATGTGGTTCCTAAAGGAGTAATGCACAAACCGCATGCTGAAAATGAGTGTAAGATAATGCTGGTTGAGCCGCGAGGAGTGGTCAATACTGGAGATGCAGAAAGCGAACTTACCGCAGAAAATGATGTTTGGATTTAGCCAAAAGTAGTCGTCATAATCATAACCCGTAACCCTAAGCCGGGGTTGCATGGGAGTTGTAGGCTACTTCACCGCAGAAATCGGATTGTGGTCTGAACTCCACACCTATTCAGGCGGTCTTGGCGTATTAGCAGGAGACCATGTCAAGAGTGCAGCAGATGCTGGATTACCATTGGTAGGAGTGACATTGCTATACCGTGAAGGGTATGGCAGGCAACACCTTGACAAAGATGGTATTCAAACTGAAACCTATGCAGAAATAGATCCTGCTAATCATCTAGTAGATACTGGAATGGACATCTCTCTTCCTCTTGATGGAACAGACTTAGTTGCCAGAATTTGGAAAGCCGAAATCAACGGAATTGGCGGCCACGTAGTTCCTGTTTACTTCATGGATACATTCCATCCGCAAAATAGTGAAGAACATCGAAAACTTGGTCTGCGTCTGTATGGCGGAGACGATTCGGTAAGAATTCGTCAAGAGTATTTACTTGGAGTTGGCGGAGTTAGATTGCTAAATCAATTAGGTCATGACATCAAAGGATTGCATCTCAATGAAGGCCACTGTACCTTTGCATTGCTTGAGATGCTTGGTCAAGGATGGACTCGAGAACAACTCGCTAAGCGAGTATTATTCACAACTCACACTCCAGTTCCAGCAGGACATGATAGATTCGAATGGGAAGCAGTAGAGGAAGTTCTTGGTGAACTTCTTCCTGCGGATGCTAGACAACTTGTGAAGGATGCTGGAGATTCTGAAGAAGGTCGAAGAATTTCGATGTCACACCTTGCAGTAGCACTTTCAGGTCCAGTAAATGCAGTAAGTAATCTCAATGCTTGGGTTGCATCCTCAATGTTTGCAGACCATCATATCGCTCCAATTACCAACGGTGTGCATCACCTAACTTGGACTAGCCCTGCTATGGCAGAATTATTCGATGAGCACCTACCTGGCTGGAAAGAAGACCCAACAAAATTAGCACATGCTGGCCGACTTCCTGATGATGCATTAGCCGGTGCAAGAAATTCTGCTCGCAGAGTTTTGCGAGAACTCGTTCAATTGAGCACTGGAGTAAGACTAGACCAGAATCGCCTAACGATTGGGTTTGCTCGCCGCTTTGCAACCTACAAGCGTGCCAACTTAGTGTTCAGTGATTTGGAGAGGCTAAGAGAGATTGGTGCAGGTAAAATTCAGTTTGTTTTCGCTGGAAAAGCCCATCCTCGTGATGAAGGTGGAAAGGCATTAATCAAGTCAATTTTTGATTCAGCCAAAGATTTGGTCGATGAAATTCCTGTGGCCTTCCTTGAGGATTATTCCATGGCCACAGGATTAGCGATGACAGGAGGAGTTGACATCTGGCTAAACAATCCAATCAGGCCATTAGAAGCCTCAGGCACGTCCGGCATGAAGGCAGCAATGAATGGAGTTCCTAACTGCAGCATCCTTGACGGCTGGTGGCCAGAAGGCTGTGAGCATGGAGTAAACGGCTGGGCTATAGGCGAGGCTGATGATGATAGAGATGATGTTCGAGATGCACAGAATGTGCTGGATGTTCTAGAGAAGGAAGTTCTTCCTGCTTGGGATGAAGGTGCTGAAAAGTGGAATGGAATGATGCGAGCATCTATCGCAACTTCTGCTAGATTCACCGGAGCGAGAATGATCAGTGATTATCTCCGCTTTTACGATTCATTTGAATGAATACTACAACCGCGATTACCACTCCTATCGCCAGCAGGTTTCTGACCCAGTTGCTCGAATCGGATTCATCTGAAGCTGCGGATTCATCATCGTCAACTTGCCCATCCTCTTCTGAATTATTATCATCAGGTTGAGTATTATCGGTAGGATTGGTGGTTTGGTTAGTGGTATTATTAGTATCACTAGAGTTGCCATTATTGGTATTGTTTGTATCATCGGTTTGATTTTCCTCAACAGTGGATTTTGCTACAATAGTTACCGAATTAGCAGAGATGGCTAGAGCGTTATCAAAGAGGGTTGCATCACCGAAGATAACCTCGTCATAATCAGACTCTAACTGCGTCACTGCGCCACGATTTAATATGACTAGAATACTTTCTTCACCGGTAGTCATCTCGTATGCTAGAAGGTCTGTTTCAGCATGGAATGTTGAGTAGACTCCTCTGCGTAAAGCCTCATGTTCCAATCGTAAATTTGCAATTTCTGCAGTGAAATTATGCAAATCTTGTTGCTGTGTATCAAGGGTGAAATTGAGCATTCGGCGATTATCTGGATCTGCTCCACCGTGTTGGCCAAACTCATCACCCATGTACAACATAGGAGCTCCAGGTGTTGTCAATAGCCAAGCAATCCCTTGCTTGGCACTTTCATAGGAAGTTGATGCTGGAGTGGAAGGTAGGCTCTGCTCCTGCCATTGATTCCACTGTGTGCCATCATTATCAATTCGTGAAAGGTATCTTGGTGAATCATGACTGCCGAGGTATGGCACCATAATCGCACCATCTGAATACTGATCTTGACTTCTATTTGTCCAATAATCTAGATGTTGATAATCCATATTTCCAGTTGTGAATACATTGTCAACTACCGCATGATACAATACGAAATCTGCTTGGCCATCCAATGCATCATCGCCAATGTAGCGATTTATTGTCTGATATTGCTCGGCATTATCTTCCAAAGAATGTCCAGACCATCCCATCGCAGTTTCGCCTTTGAGATAGAAATCGGTACCAGTTGCCTCCATTCTTTCATTTATTCTTGTGGCGAGATTAGTTATTGCATGGTCATCAACATGTTTGACCGCATCAACTCTTAACCCATCCAAGTCAAATGTTTCAGCCCACCATAGAGCATCTGAAATTATCTGCTCACTAGCATCTCTATTCTTCCAGTCAAGGTCAGGCATGTAATCCATGAATAGACAGTCTAAGCGACGTTCTGTCCAATCACATTCACTCGTACCACAAATGCAACCTTGGTTGAACCATTCTGGGTGCTCTTGAACATATACATGGTCTTCATGAACATGGTTTACCACAAAGTCTGCCATAACTCGAATCCCTGCACTGTGTGCTGCTTCAACCATCTCTTCGAGTGCTTTCTCGCCACCAAAACGAGGATCTACTTGGCGTGGTTCAACCGGCCAATATCCATGGTATCCTGAAACTTGATGTTGGCCATCAGCTGCTAAGTAGGAACCATTTGGATTGGTGTTAAACGGAGAAATCCAAAGTGCGTTTACTCCTAAGTCGGTGAAATATCCTGCCTCTATCATTTGGGTGACTCCTTCCAAATCGCCACCCATCCAATCGGCTTCAGCCTCAGCCCCAGATGGAGCGCCATCGTTGCTGGCATTCCCATTGACGAATCGATCGGTCATAACCATGTAAATCAGAGCGTCATCCCACTCAAAGTCAGCATTTGGCCCAGTCCAAAATATTGCTAGTGAATCCTTGCCGTCTGCATTTAGAGCGATACTATGTTTGCCATCTTGTAATGTGGTCAAGTCTAATTCCCATGTTTGGCCATTCTGGGTAAAGGCATAATTTGAATTCGGATTTTCAACACTTGAAACGACTAATTTCTCATCTATAATTTGATGTGATAAATGAGGAGTCTCCCCGACTCGGATTACTGAATTTTCGATGCCATCACAATATCCTCGGTATGTATTATCAGGATCGAAAATATACTCTTCATCGACGATGAATTTGTAGCAATAAAGACCTTCAGTCAATTGAACTGTAGTTGACCAAACCCCCCCCGATTCACTCATTGTTGTAGTGTTATTCCAATCCCATTCTCCAATTAATTCTACACTATTGGCACTACCGGTCCATGTGAATAATACCCCTTCCTCGGTTTCAGCTTGAGCATTTGGAATGCTCATTGCCAACAATAACAAAACCAAGAATATTGCACGACGCATTTGAATCAATCCTTGAATAGTGAGTCTGCTGTTTCTTTAATGTCGTTTAGATGCTTGACCAAGAATCCTTCAACGAATTCATTCGCTGGATTGCGATATGCCTCCATTGGCGGACAGTGTTGTTGTAACTCTCCTTTGTCGAGAATTGCAATTCTATCCGCTAAAGTCATAGCCTCAATTTGGTCGTGAGTAACATAGATTGTGGTGCAGCCTAATTCTTCATGAAGGCGACGAATTTCTCCTCGCATTTGGTGACGTAGTTCAGCATCTAAGTTCGACAATGGTTCATCCATCAAAAGTACCTTTGGACGCTTGATTAGAGCCCTTCCAAGCGCTACTCGTTGCCTTTGACCTCCAGATAATTCCTTTGGACGCTTAGTTAATTCTTCACTAAGACCAAGCATTTTCGCCATGTTGTCAACACGGGATTTGATTTCTTCAACACCAATCTTTTCTTCACCTTTCATTCTCTTTAATCCGAATGATAGATTCTCTTCGATGTTCATGTGAGGATACAATGCATAGGACTGGAAGACCATTCCAAGTCCACGAGCACCAGGGGGTAAATCGTTGATTCTTGCGTTATCGATTCTAATATCTCCTTCACTGATATCTTCTAGTCCAGCTAACATTCGCAATGTTGTAGATTTACCACAACCAGAAGGACCTAGTAATACTAGGAATTCACCATCTGCGACCTCTAGATCTAAGTTTTTGACAGCCTCAGTGCCATCGTCATATCTTTTCGTTACTTTCTCATATCTTACTGAGACCATAGAATCACCCCTTGACTCCTCCCGCTGATAATCCCTCTACGAGGAACTTCTGGAATAGAACAAACAAAATCACAACAGGTAGGCTAACCAAAAGACTAGCTGCAGCGAAATCTCCCCAAGATTGCCCAGTTGCAGAAATCATGGATGCTAGCCCTACTGGTAAAGTGTACATATCATTGGAAGTATTGAATGTCAGAGCTAGAAGGAATTCATTCCATGCGGCAAGGAATGAAAACAATGCAGTGACTGCAATTGCTGGCAAGGATAATGGCAAAATAATCCGAGTAAATATTTCGAATCTACTACATCCATCTAACAAAGCCGATTCTTCTAATTCACGTGGCACTGTATCGAAGAACCCTTTGAGCATCCATACGCACAACGGTAGAGCTGTGACACTGTATGCAAGGATTAGCCCAAGGTGTGAGTTGAGTAAGCCCAAGGTTTTCATTACCATGAAATAGGGAACTATGATGATAATTCCAGGGAACATTTGTACCAATAGGAATGAGAACATCGCTTGATCTCTTCCAGCAAATTTGTAGCGACTAAACGCATAAGCTGCAGGCACAGCAAGAGCAAGTCCTGCAATGGTTGTTCCAATAGAGACGATTAGAGAATTTGTCATCCAAATCCAAAACTGATCACCATTGAGAATCTTAGAAAAATGTTCGGTTGTAAAAGAGTCCGCAAAACTGCCACCCAATGCATTTCCAGGCGATAATGAAATATCGATTATCCACAATACTGGAAGCAATACAATGAATGCGAAATGAGCCAGAATCACATGCTTACCTATTCGTTGATATGATGATGAATACTCATTATTTCTAGCCAATCCTCTCTCGATACGATCTAATTCCATCTCTTCTCTATTCCAACGAGAGACATGAGGTGAAGATATCCAGTATAGGGAAATAGCACCGGGTACAATCAACCATGATTCCATCCACAATACAAACCCTATCGGTTCAGATAATACCGATAATACTCCTATTGCTATTATTCCACCAGATAATAGCAGAGATACATCCCTGCGCCAAGAGGCTGAGCCATCAGGCAATGTATTGACCAATAGACCTAACATGAGGATTCCTAATAATGAAAGAACAAGCCCTTCACCTCGAAGAAAATCAAATGACAATAAGAATAGATTAACTATAAACGCTGCTCTTAACCAAGAACTGAGAGTGTAAATCTCGAGAGGAGCATACCAATCTCGCATCGCCCTCTCACCGCTCATGAAACCGCCTCCGTAGCATTGGTTTGCTTTAGATAACGCCAAGAGAAGATCAATAACATTGCAAAGATGACAACAGACCAGGCTGCAGCAATTCCATACTGGCCATCAATGAAAGCAACATCGTAAACATATGTGATCAGAATATCGGTTGAACCTGGACCATAACCAAGGTTTGGCCCACCATCTGTCATCAAGTAAATCACATTGAACATATTGAATGTCCAAATAAATCCAAGCAGCGATAATGGAACTAATGCGCTCTTCAGATTGGGCAGAGTTAGATGTCTGAATTGATCCCAATTACTGACACCATCTACTTCAGCAGCCTCATACATTTCACGCGGTATCGCTTGCAATGCTCCCGATAATGACATCATCATAAACGGGACACCAAGCCATATATTGACAAGAATTACAATCACTTGTGCTCCTGTCGGGTCCGCTAGTAAATTCAAGTCTGTTCCAAGTAAATCATTTAGCAAACCATCAGGCAAAAACATCCCTCGCCAAATTAAAACTGAAATGTAAGAAGGTATAGCCCAAGGTAGCAACATTATCGTTCGATAACCGACTCTTCCTCTCAACCTTTCATCATTCAATAGAACTGCTAAAAATAGACCGATTGCTATGTGCGCAACGACGTTTGTGACCGTCCAAACCAATGTGAATAATGTCACCTTAAGGAAACCTTCAGCCGCGAAAACCTCCCAGAAGTTATCCAGTCCAATGAATGATTCATCGCCTAAACGAGTAACATTGGCATCGGTTAGAGATAGCCAGAATCCATAGAAAACAGGGTAGAATGTAAGAACTGCAAGAGCTAATAATGCTGGAGCGATATAGAAATGTGAACCTCTGGCTGAGGTTTTCTTTCTATCCTTCCAAGCACCATAGGAAAGTAACGCAATCAGTGAAAGAATAATCGAACCAATTGCAAATAATATACCGCTAGTTCCTTTTCCTTCGGGAAGAATATCCTCGACACTAGAGGTCGCATATTCTTCGTAAATCATTCCTGAGGAATCATTTACAGTGATATGGTGTTCTTGATCTGGAATCATTCCTGTAAGAGAACATTCGTATGAACTCTCATTCGAATAAGAAGACAGGCAGCCTGAGAATGTATCAAATTTAGTTTCACCTTGCAAAATCACTGTATGAATATCTCCATCGACAAAAATCGTGTGATTACCTTCTCCAAACTCAAACGCCACATCTATCGTACGATATCCTTCTATCAATGATGCCTTATCTGCTCTTTCAGCCTCATCTATCATTTTTGTAAGGTTTTCATCTGCCATTGTTAGAGCTTCTTGAGCGCCCATTGCCCCCGTATATACTCTCTCAAATGCAGGGGCCAAAGCAATGTAAACCTTTGACATTCCAAGAGTAGTAGGTGCAGGAGTTCCCAATTCCGCTTGTTCGATAAATCCTGTAAGTACAGGGTCTGCAAGAATATCTGGATCTTGCTTCAACTCTTGAGATGTAGGAATAGTGTAGGTTTGTAATGCGAATTCTTTCTGTACTTCATCACTAGAAAGATACAATGCTAAATCGGTTGCTGCAACTTTTTCAGGGCTGGATTTTGAGACAGCCCATCCTTTGTAAGTCACCAGAGGTGAAAGATGGTTGCCATCCTGTGTAACTTTAGGAAGCAAGGTCTGGCCAAGATCCTCGATTCCTTTTCCATACCTAGCCCAATTCCATGGGCCATCAATAACCATCCCTGTTTCCCATGCTTCGAATGAATTTTCCATACTGATTATTTGAGTGCCAGTGGGAACAATTTCATGCTCCAATTCTAAGTCCATCATCCATTCAAGAGATTCAGCAGAACCATTTTCATCAAGGGTTGGTACGCCTTGATCATCAAATAATTTACCACCATATCCTCCCATAAATGCGAACCACCAGTACGCATTTTTCACAGGAAATTCAAGTCCTACCTGTTCACCGGCTGCCATTAAATCATCCAATGTCCAATTTTCATTTGGCTCTTCCATCCCTTCAAACAGTGCTTTGTTGTAGATCAAAGAAAGGCAATCAAAACTTGCTGGGACAGCATACAAAGAATCACCGTACCTCATAGAATCTAATGAAGCAGGGTCGAAACTCGATCTCTCTGCAGGAGTAAGATGAGGTCGTAAATCCTCGAATAAGGGCGCACCATCAACTCTATACTCGCCGAATTTGCCTAAAGAGTCAGAAGAAACGCGAATCAGATCTGGTGCTTCTCCGCCTTGAGCTGCGGTCAAAAATAATTGGTCAGCATCATCGTATGAGACTCTAGTAGAATCTACTTCTACACCTGTTTCTAAAGAAAATGCATCAACTGCATCTAGGAATACTTCTTCCTCTATCGATTCTGCAGCAAATGTATACCACACCTCAATACTGACTTCTCCATTGGAAATATTATCGCCAGAATCATCTGAGTCGTCTAAACATCCAGGGAGGATGAGAAGGGCAACCAGCAGTATACTCCGTAGGCGCACATTCTCGTGTATTCAAGATTACATATCAAACCTTCATAAAAAGCGCATCAAAAATTTAGATACCCAACTAATCATCATTATACTCATGAATGATGCAATTGCATATTTTGCCCAAGGCTTCTTCTCTTTCTTTGGCGGGAATGGATCAATTCCCATATCCAAAGACTTGGCCAACATCTCGAGATCCTCCTCAATTGTGACCATGAAGGTGCCAGACCATGTTATGTCTTGAAACCATTTGTGTGTTGGCCCCGGATATGAGCGAGGTCCCGAGTGGTCTGTCAATGCCGGATTTTGAACGCAGACCTCCTCGTCCATCTGCCACTCTAATGATTACTCGAGATGGTGATGAAGGCGTCGAAGTATTGCTTGGACACCGTTGTGAGTCAATGCCATCATTCCCAGGGTATTGGGCATTCCCTGGCGGCGGAGTTTCAAGAGTGGATAAAGCCGCAAGTGAGGTTCTTGGAATATCGGTTCAACACTGCGCTATTCTTAGAGAATTAGTAGAGGAATTGGGACTTTGTCCACAAGATGGAAGATTGATTTCTGTTGAGGAAGATTTCAGAAGAATGGTCGTTGACGATAAAGCCAATTGGTTTCC
>QQSA01000031.1:0-5383 GCA_003602535.1 Candidatus Poseidoniales archaeon | reverse complement strand
TCAATGCGAACCACTCCTCCATTTGGGCCCATGAGATTTGAAAATACGTTCTTACATATTCATTCACAGAGTCACGATGAGTTCTCATTGGTTGGACAAACAGAATTTGAGAATGCTAGATGGATGCGCCCCTGTGATGTGATTGGAGCTTGGCAAAATAATGCAATCAAAGTCGCTCCTCCGGTAGTAACTCTACTGATGGAGGTAGAGAGATGCCTCGGATTAATGTCAGGAGATATGGAGAAAGTTGCAATTGATCTGGAATCTAGAATGCCTGGGCGGCGTTCAATATTATTTGCACAAGGCGTAGAAGTTGTGCCAGTCAAAACCGCCACTCTTCCACCTGCCGACCACACCAATTGCTATCTAATTGGGGACCCAGAAGGTGAATTCATTGTTGTTGATCCTGCATTTAGACATCGTGAAGGAATGGAAGAAGTAGCAGAAGCTGTTGAGAGGCATAAGGGAGAACTGGTTGCAGTATTCTATACTCATGGACATAGCGACCATATGGCCGATGTTGGATTATTGAAAGAAGCATTTGATGTTCCAATTTGGTCAGGATCTCCTTCCGCAGACCGCATACTTAGTGATGGAGAAATACTGAATCTTGGAAATCAGGAATGGACCGTTCTTCATACACCAGGCCACCACCCAGAACATCTGTGCTTAATTTCAGATTCTGGCTTAGTTGCAGGAGACATGGTAGCGGGAATTGGAACGATTCTAATTCCCCCCGGGCAAGGCGATATGGAGACATATATCGAGCAACTAAAGCGTCTTCTAGATCTAGACCCACATCTGATTTTCCCCTCTCACGGACCAGTAATTCCACTACCATTCATGACATTGGAGCACTACATTAAACACCGTTCAAATCGTCATGACAGGGTATTAGCAGCGGTTGAAGAAGGGCATACAAGCCTTGAACAAATTGCGAAAATCGCATATGAAGATACGCCGGATGCACACCCCGGATTAGCGATTGACCAGACTCTTTCACACCTACTTTCCCATGAGAAGGGTGGAAATGTAAGAAGCACTGACGGTGGCTGGGTGCGGGCATGAAGGATGTGATGAGCGGACTTGACTTGCGCGCTATTGCTAGCGAATTGCAAGCCATGGTTGGAGCTCATTGTAGGAAATGCTACCAACCTCACTATGAGCAAGTAGTATTGCGTTTACGTACTAAAGAGGGTGGCAATTCTGACTTGGTTTTGATTCGAGGTAAGCGAATTTACACAAGTAAAAGAGACCGCCCAATGCCACAAAATCCAGCACCATTTGCAATGGTGCTAAGAAAATCATTGTCCAATGCTAGACTTAGAGCAGTGGAACAGATTGGCTATGACAGAATCCTAAAATTCGTTTTTGAAAAGCCATTTGGAATGTTCCATATCTATGTTGAAGTGTTCAGGGACGGGAATATTATCTTGACCGATGGTGATGATGTAATCATCCAACCGCTGACTCACAAGTCATATGCAGACAGAGTTCTGAAGAAGGGAGTTGTGTATGCACCACCACCTGCAGCAACAAATCCGTACGAACTAGATTTTGATTCCTTTTCAGATTTAATGAACGATAGTGACAGGAATTTAGGTCGTACTCTAGGTGGTGGACTAAATCTTGGAGGAGCCCTAGCCACTGCGGTTTGCGTCGAATCCGAACATAATCCTGATGCAGAGATTCAGGATACAGATCTGCAGAAAGTTTGGGATTCTTTGCAATCGATTCTACAAGCAGATTGGAAAGGTCATCTATTCCTCAATGAAGGCGGTATCGAGCAAGCATGGCCTGTCGTTTTAGCAACATTAAGGGATAGAGAAAGGAAGGATTTCCCTTCTATGTGTGAAGCCGTAGATGAATGGATGGGCCAGTATGATTCTCATGCCTTGGCACGTAGAGAAGCCGAAGCACTTGATGTTGCATCGCCAGGAAGAGGTTATTCTACCGATGTTGAACGTTTAGAAAGACGGCTAGCTCAACAAGAAAAAGCACTGGAAGGCTTTGGTGTTAAGGTTGAAAAACAACAAGAGATTGGACATTTAATCCAAGAAAATTGGACCCATGTTGAGCAATTACTTTCTCAGATAAAAGAGGCGGTAGACAACCTTGGATGGGATGGTGTCAAAGATGCGGTTAAAGACATCGAATGGATTCAATCCGTTAACGCAGCAGAATCAAGTTTCATCGCATTCATGCCTGATGAAGAAGGAAAACCAGGTAAGCAAGTCTCTCTCAATCTCAATGAAACAGTCCACCAGAATGCACAACGATTTTTTGAATCGGGACGTAAGCAAAAGGACAAGTCTTCAGGTGCAGTTCAAGCTTTAGAAGATACGAAAATAGAGCTAGCACGAGCTAGGAAAAAACAAGCTAAAAGAGAAGCCAGCGGTCAAATTGCTCGTGTAAAAAGAGCAAAACGACTATGGTTTGAAAACCACAAATGGACTATGCTTCCTAGTGGACATTTGATGGTTGGAGGAAGGGATGCCAAGGGTAATGATTCGGTGGTAAAGAAGCACATGTCTCTCGGTGATCGATATCTTCACGCTGATCTTCATGGTGCTCCATCGTGTTCTTTACGTAATAATCAGGGATTTGTTGTAGATACACATCCTCCACCGCATATTGGAGATGATATTCCTGCGTTCCGTCTCGCTGACAAAATCGAAGCTGAATTGGATGATGAAACCACAGAGATTGCAGCGACTATGGCGCTCGCTTGGAGTCGTGCATGGAATGGAGGAGGCGCTCATGGAACTGTGTTCTGGGTCAAGCCAGGGCAGGTCTCAAAATCTGCAGTTACTGGAGAATATGTTGGCAAAGGAGCATTCGTCATACGTGGAAAAAGAACGTGGTACAAGGATATTGATTTGAAGATGGGCGTAGGGCTTGTAGCAATAAACGGAATTCCATTATTGATGGGTTCGACTCCAGAACATATTGCCGATATTTGCAATCGTTACATCATAATCGCTCCAGGACGAGAAAAGAAAGAAGCGGTTGCAAATCGAATCTACAAATCAACCGGTTTATCTGTTGATGATATTCTTCCAATATTACCAGGTAACTGTGAAATTATCGAAGATGTAGGTCTCATCAAATTCAAGAAGGTTGAGAAGAATGAGTAATGTGAAATTCGGTGCTGATGCATGGAATGCTAGGTTTTCTGGCGATGGATGGGCCTATGGAAAGGAGCCTAATGCTTGGCTAGAAGAGAGAATCAAGCCAGGAACTGGAAAAGCACTGGTACCAGCAGATGGAGAAGGTAGAAACGCAGTTTGGATAGCCTCCCTAGGATATGACACTACAGTATTCGATCTATCTGATATAGGCCGTGAAAAATGTGCACTGCTAGCTGCTGAGAAAGGAGTTGAAGTTGTTTACGAAGTCGATGATCTTTCAATTCGTGATTTTTCTACAAGTACATATGATTTAATCGCCTGTTCATGGTTTCATGTACCATGGTCAATGTTTTGTGAACACTATCCTCGAATGCTTTCTTCACTCAAGTCGGGAGGAGAATTCATCTGTGAAGGATATCATACAAGCCAAATGGATATGACAAGCGGTGGACCCAAGAGCTTAGATTTGCTTTGGGATCTAGATGAAGTAATGGAAGTTATTAGTGAAGGATTCATAATTAAGCATGCTAAAGTCGAAACTGTAGAATTAGATGAATCCGACTTACACAGGGGCACTGCGCATGTAGTAAGGTTGCATCTTATCAAAGTCTAAATGGGCAAAACCCACAAATTGTTAATAACTCAAATGATTAGCGAATTCTATGAGATTGAGAGCGGTAATAGTTTGTATGATTTTTAGTCTCACTATTTTGCCAGTTATTCCTGCAGACGCACAGGTTAGTAGCCCCTCTGTCGAATTGACTTGTAAATCAAACTCCCCATCTGGGAGCGTTGAAATTCCAGTACATCCGGGTGCTAGTTTGATAGGTAGTGCGATTTGTACTGTCAGCAATCCAAATTCATATGAAGAAAAAATAGAAATTCAGGCTACTGCTGATGGTTTAGAGTTATCATACCCAGGTGATATTACTCTTGCAGCTAATGAAGAACAAGATTTTATTGTGACCGTAAAGGCGGACGAAAGGATGACAATGTCATCTAGAAGTTTGGTAGTAAAAGCAACTGTAGTTGAAGCACAAGGGACTCCGCCTCCAAATACAGCGGAATCAGAAACGAGTTTGCTAATAAGTATTCTACAATTCTCTGCATTACAAGTTGAAGCGGTTGAACCAATAGTAACTCTGGAAGCAAGGTCCGAACATAATGTCGAATTCAAAGTTTACAATCAAGGAAATTGGGTCGATCGGTTCTCTTTAGAGTTAACAGCTAATTCCATACAGGAGATGGAAAACGCAGGTTTCACTATTAGCATACCAGTGGTTAATGTGGAGATAGTGGGCATGGACGCCCCTTACAAAGCACGAGTTATAATCGAAGCACCAGATTCAGCAGAAGATTGGCTAATAAATTCTGAAGGTCAGCATGAAAAGTCTTTCACATTAGAGTTCAAAGCAACTAGTGAATTTAGTTGTAGATATGAGACTGGTGGTTGTAATAGTGCAACCGCATCTACAACGATAACAGTTTATGCAGAAGTAGAAAAACCCGAAGAAGAAAGTGGCGGTGGAGATGGAAGATTGGGTAACGCTTTAGATGAAATGTTTGGCTTGGATGGAGATCAAATTCTAATTGAAATTGGTGTAACTTTAGTTATCCTTCTAACCGTTTTATTTGTTGTTTTTCGTAAAACAAAAAATATTTTTACCAAATAAGACTATTGCGACTCAATTATTTGGCAACTAAAAATGCCCCTGCCATTGCACCCAAATAGAATCCAAATCCAATGAAATCAAATATTGAAACACCCAATGCTGTCGGTGCTAACAATCCACATATCACGAAGATTATAACGTAAGTAAGATGTAAAGTACCAATAATTCTAGGAGATTTACCCACAGCTAATACAATCCCTGAAACAATAGCATTAATCAAGAAAACTAACGGACTAAATGCAAACATAAGCATCGCAATCGCAAGAGCCATAACATCCGAATCTACATCGGCACTATCGTCATCATCAGTATCGTCATCGGCAAAACCATCATCATCATCGCTGTCATCACCTTCGAAATTCTCTGCGATTTCACCCATTATTCCAATCATCTCAAATCCTGTAACCTCAAAAATCCCCAATATTGAGATGTAAGGCATCAATAATGAAAATATAATCAGTGCTACTCCGATCCAAGGAATTACCTTGTTAGATGATTTTTCTTGGTTAACAAAAACAACCTGTGGTTGAACAGGTTGAGCCATTTGTTGGAAAGGTTGTTGCATCTGCTGAACCGGCT
>QQSA01000030.1 GCA_003602535.1 Candidatus Poseidoniales archaeon | reverse complement strand
CCAGCAGATTGAACCCATCCAAGTGGCCCTTCCTGTTCATCCTCAGCAGATACAAATGGCGTTAGTAAAATCCAGACAACGCACATCACCATAATACGGCGCATGTTTCCCCATCACCATCTCTCACTTGAAATGATGGCCTAAATGTCAGTAATAACAATGCCATATCACTAGTTCGCATGTATATGGGCAGGGTATTCACTCATACTGCAAGACGAAGTTTACCCCCCGGTGTTGTAGATGATGCATTAGATGCGTTCAGAAACCCAAGTAAATGGCCCGAATGGAATAGTATTGCAAAGAATTTGCTTGCAACTAATCCTGAGACGATGGACGAAGGTGATCATTTGGCTATCTTTCAAACAATCAAAGGTGGGTTGATAGAAACAAAATGGCTTGTTAAATCGATTAGATCAGGAGATGATTTCTGTGAAATCGAATTATTAGGTGAAGGGCAATACCGAAATGAAAGGCAAATTGCAAAAGGATTGAAGAATCTATCAGTCTCAATTACATTCCTTTCACAAGACGATGGAGGGATTGAGGTTCACTCTAGTTGTGAAGTATCGAGACTGATGATGATTTTCTCAAAACAAATTAATTCGTTTATCGAAAAACAAACTCATCAATTTCTAGAAGACCTTTCTGATGTAAATTAGCCGGTGTATCTATGGAGCGGGGGCGGTCACCCCGAAGTATGGCGGATGGGAAGAAAGGGAAGCGAAACCGCCGAGGGGGTGGCAAAAAGCCACGTCGTCATGGCGGCCCATCCAAGGCTGTTCTTCTGGAAAGACATGCTGAATTCGATTCTGCCGCAAAAACCTCGGCGGAACAAAGATTCTCAATTTCCCCATTACCAATTGGAATTCCCGAAGATTACGAAGAACCTAAACGATTTTGCTTTGAATGGAACAATGACCCTGTGTCTCTGAAAACAGAGTCTATCCTAGCTGCCAAGGTTGTAAGAAAGGGTGAATTCGGATGGCTTAGTGATGAGAGGGTTGCTGAAATTGGAACTATGGTGGATGATTTCGAGATGACTCTTGATCAAGCGCTTTCTCTCAGAAGTGCCCTTCTTCAACAAAAAACAGTATATTCCCATGGAAGATTACAGGCTAGAGGAAAAGCGTTAGTAAGATTGTACAGGGAAGGTGCAGGTATTGTTGATTTATCAAAGAAATTTGATTTCCCCCCAATGAATATTTTTAGAGTAATTTTGAAAGAAATGGGGTGGTCAAAATCGAGAATAAAAGAGACTTTGAGGTCCCCGTCCAAATTCAAGCAACGAGAAAGGTCAGAATTCGAAGCCGCTGAAGCCGCTGACAGAGTAAGTAATGTCGACCAATCGGAGACCCATGTTAGAGCTGATTTGTTCGAAGAAATCTTAGCCGATTGGTTCGAAGATCAAGGAGTAAGAATACGTAGACAGCCGGAAATGGTCGAAGAACAAATGAAAGAGCATGGCAGACCTGTCAACACTCCCGATCTACTCTTCCTAGATCATGTCGAAATCAATGGTGAGCCTGTGGCTTGGATTGATGCTAAGCATTTCTATGGAGCCGATGTTGATTTTCAAAGGAAAAAAATAAGCAAACAGGCTGCTAGATATGTTGACTCTTGGGGTCAAGGAGCATTGGTTTTCAGACATGGGTTTTGCAGTAACGTACACATTCCAGGAACGGTATTGCTCGATTGTGGGCCTTTGGATTTAGAACCACTTAATCGCACTACTGAAGAATAGTCTCTCGTACACCTAAACCCAGACTTCTCAATTTAGAAGTTATAGTTCCAAAGTCTACATTTTGTCCAAGCCTCTTTGGTAAAATTATCAATGATGTTCCTAGCATGCAAAGGTGGCTGCTCATAGAATCATCAGATTGCTCAAGGACCAAATTTAGTAGCTTGGCTCGCTCAGGTTCATCCAGTAATCCAGACTCTAATGCAAAATTATCCGCTTCTTCTAGCAATCTATTCCAAATACCTTGATTCCATTCATGCATTTTCAACCGATTAACTGCAGACTCTCCTGCCAAAGTTATTTTTGATTTCCACTGAGGGTCATCAATGTAATTTGAAGTGTGCTTACCACCATCGGGATCCCATACAAGTAATGCTGGACAACCCACATCAAATCCGTACGCCTTTCCTGGAAATGGCGGACTGCCTGGAATAACTCGCAACTCACAGCCTCCGGCCCAAAGTCCCAAAACGTCTCCCAATCCTCCCGAATTTTGCCTTTCCAACCGGTGGGCTAGTCGAGCTAGTTGGCCTTCATCACCGCAATCAAACAATTCTCCTAATGCTAGACTTGTTGCTAAAATTCCAGCAGCGGACATCCCAAAGCCTTGTGATACAGGAAGTTCGAGATGTATCGTAATCCGGACTGGTGAATCGATATTGAATAGATCTCTAAATGAATTCAACAAATCAAAATACATTTTTTCGCCTTCAACAAACGGACTTCCATCCATCTTTGTCACCAAAATTTGATCCGGACCTTTCGCTAGATGTTCAACTGTGGCTTCCACGCCATCTTCCAGACATAAGCCAGCTCCTTTCGAGCCCTGGTTTCGGGCCAATAGGGGCTTAGAATGAACTGAGAAGAGAAGAGTCACATGACCTCCAACTTGTACAGTAACCTCGTCCATTGAACTAGCGCTAGCGCATATAGGACATCATGCTTCTCCATCAAAATAGATGGATTCAAGCTAAAGCAATATCAATTTCACCAGTAATCTTGTTGAAGCGAGACACTAATTCATCACACGCTTGGTTGAAGATTTGTTCAGGAGATAGAGAGCCATCAGATTCGAATGAAAATACATATTCGCCTTCAATATCTTCCAGCACAATCGCATTATCAAAAGCCTCTTCACGACCAGTTCCATATCCAACTTGGTGTAGTGCACGCTCAATATCCAAAACTGAGTCTACATCTGTACACTCTTTGTTCTTGAATAGTTTGGAATTGATTGCACGGCCAGATTTGGAAGTTAAATCCAAGTCAAATAGAGTGTTTGCTTTCTTAGGCTTAGCAAGTATTGCCTTTTGCCTTGGTTGGAATGTTACTGCCGCAGCAGGACACCACTTTGCATGATCTCTGCCTCGACCTAGTGTAGCATATGCATACAACTCCAAATATTGTCCCTTTGAAAGAATTGTCAGAGGAATTCGCTTGTGCTCCTCGCTGATTTGGAGTTTGGTTTCTCCAAGGACATTCAAATCTCCAGCATAGACTGTCTTGAACTCTTCATCTGAATCAGAGTTGGGTCCGCGAATCGATAAGTGATAGATAATTTGGGACAAAGGTGACCCCCATTGGTCTTCAGGGAGGTTTTCGTTGTTAGGATCATCTTCTGGGAAAACGAATTCGTCAAGGAACGTTGGTACAGGAACCATTGCTAGGCGGTGCGCTAACACTTCATCCGGTAGAACGTTTACAGATTCTATTACTTCGCCTTGATTGTCTTGGGTTACACCCTGTTCAAACCTAACCTTTGTGATTGCCATTTTTGGAACATCTGCTATTATCGCTCTTCGCAAACTGTTAACTTGAGCTGCGTTAGTATCTGACAGAATAATTCGTATGTTGTTATTCTTAGGCCATCCTTCGACTATTTGCGCCTTCATTTTAAACACCTCAGAATATCAGACACGGCGTCCACGACGTCCGCCCTTTTTCTTTGTTCCATCGTGTGCGATTGGAGTAACGTCCTCGATACGAGTTACTGTTACTCCTGCACGGGTAAGAGCACGAATTGCTGCTTGAGCACCTGGTCCTGTGTTGTTGGACTTGTTGCCTCCAGGAGCGCGATACTTTACAATGACCTGATTGAACTCCTTCTCCTTCAGTTGATCAGCCATGCGCTCTGCAGCTCTAGTAGCTGCGAATTGTCCACCTGAATCTTTAGAGGACTTTACTACTTGTCCACCAGAACAAGTTGCGATTGTTTCTGCTCCTGTTAAATCAGTAGCAGTCATTAGAACATTGTTGTAACTGGAGAAGATATTGATGATTGCCTTACGCATCACTCGTCACCTCCTTCGGAAATTGTGTCTTCAGCCTTAGGAGCATCACTTGCTGATTCGTTAACTGTAGATGCTTCAGATTGGTCGAATTCAGGATCGACTTCATCTTCAGCATACTCTGCTGATTCACGAACTCCAAGAATAGTTTGACGGATTACATGGTTCTCATCGTTCAACTTAGAACGAGGATGGTAGCGGATCAATTCTTCTTCGTCCCTTGAGACCGGATAAGATGGAATTGTAACCTTCTGATCGCCAATACAGATTTGGCCGTGGGTAACTAATTGGCGAGCTTGCTTCATTGAGCATGCTAGACCCTTGTAGTAAACTTGAGCCTGTAGACGACGATTCAATACATCCTCTGCTGACAGAGACAAGATGTCGTCCAGAATTGCATCGCTTGTGATTAATCCACGGCGGTTAAGAGATGCTAGTAGAGCATCTTTTTCACGAGAGTAGTGTCCTTCGGATGTATCTACACGTCCAATCAACTTCATCGCTTGTCCACGAATACGGCGCAGTGCAGATTTTGCTTTCCAAATCTCAGTCATATTCTTCAGACCGTGGTTGTCGCGTATTGCGTGTTCTTCTTCGATTCTGTCAGCCTTCCATGGATGTGGAGGTGTGTCGTACTTCGGGCGAGCGAATTTTGGATGTCCCATGCTTCATTCCTCCTATCACTTCTTGCGCTGTACTCCAAGAGTCAGTCCGAAACGGCCGTTGGAACGACCGCGCTGTCCGCGCACCTTGTGGCCACCAGCATGGCGTATTCCACGGTAACACTTGATTCCACGAAGGCGAGAGATGTCATCTTCATGAGTGAGTTTGAGGTCCTGTCCAGACAGGTGAAGTTCGTCGCCGGATTCTAAATCTCGTTGACGGTTTAACATCCACAATGGGACGGTTTGAGCATAATTTTCGATTGCTGATCGTAGTGTCTCTTGTTGTTCTGCATCAAGGTGACCTGCCTTCATTGCAGGATTGAAACCTGTAGTTGTACAAATGTTCGCAGCTGTGCGGTCTCCTATTCCACGGACTGCTGTTAGAGCAGTTCCTAGAGGTTTTAGACCATCTATGTCTGTGTCAGCCATACGAAGCATGTAGGAGAAATCGTCTCCCAATTCCTTATCATTTGCCATGGTAGTTCACCTGTAAAACGCGTACAACATGATGTCGAGCGGCTTTGCGACAAACCACCCCTATATCAAGACCGCGATTGTCATTCGCGAGACTGCGCCACGGAAAAGGGGTAAAACATAGCCCCTGTTCGCAGTGCGTAAAGCCATCTATGACTGAAGGCACAAAAGTAGCATCGCATCTTGGGGTTGTTTGGCGACAAATCCGGAGTGGCTACCCCCTTTCGCTGCTAGTTGTCGATCGAGGCTCCCCTGAAGTCGAGGTTGTAGCTCAGGATCCATAGCGACCCGTAGGGTCAATTTGCCAAATCCATATTCTCTAGATGCCTCAATGATTCTAGGAATTGTTTCTTCAGAAAGTTCAGAATGAACCAATTTTACAATTCGCCCTGATGCTTGAATTAGGAGTTCTTGGTTCTTATTTTCAAATCCAAATTTCGATGAATGGTGGATTTGTGGCCTCCTGCCGTTAGAAATACTCCAAATTACTTCTTGCCCAGGTAATACTTGTTCAAGGTATTCGGTAGCCAATCCAGATTCTACCAATGCAGCATCTAGGATGCTGATGTATTCTCCTTTTCTAGGAGGCCTGCGGTGTTCGGAGATACTCTTGCCCTCTCCTTCTACAATGACTGGTTTGCTTTTGATATCTGGCGGGATTCTCACGAATCGGCGCGTGATTCCTGGCTGTGATAATTGCCCCAGCCAGAGTGACAGACGGTCGACTCTCCCTCGTCCTCGGCTCGTCCAAACCCAGGTTTTACCAATATTTGGCCAAAAACTTTCAACGATAATTTCGACCTCTAAACGCTGTTCTGCAGTCAGCCTGGGAGACAGATCCAAAAGTATGGCAGGCCCTCTTTCTCCATGCGATAATTTGTCTTTCCATGCAGTGAAAATATCTGGCAATTGTGGCGCCATTTCTTCAAGTCCGTGAGTCCTAGAATTTCGAGGCCTGGCAGGATCTAAATGTAACATTGCAATTTTTTGCTCGCATTCACCAATAGTTCCGTCTCCGATTCTGATCGTTGAATCTGTTAATGCTGAATTGAATCCATGATTTGCCACTCTTAGCAAATTAGAATTCGCAGCAGTTGCTGTAGCCTCGTCTAATTCAATTCCTAATCCTTCTTTCCCCATCATCGCAATATACGCTGCTAATTGTATTCCACTACCACATGCAGGGTCTAGAATAATCCCCTCGGGCAACTTGCATTTGCGAACTAATTTCGCTCTTTCAACTGCAACTTGCCAAGGTGTAGCAAGTGGTTTGGCTTCATCTGCATAATGGAAAACTAAGCCCTCGGGTGCTGTTGAATCCCTGACAGTTCGACTGTCAAGGTCTGCATTTAGTGGGCTTAAATCCAAAACTTTCACCCTGAAATATCTGTTCTCACAAGTAAGCTTTCAAAGGGAATTCCTGCATCTTCAAAGGCTTGTTTGCCGCCTTCTTCACGATCCAAAATACTGATTACTGCAACAACTTTGCAAGAAGTCTCTTCTTCTATTCTTTTTACTGCTTGAATAGCTGAGCCGCCTGTAGTTGTAACATCTTCTAGAATGATCACTTCGCCTCCGCCTGCAATTGAAGTCCCCTCTATTCCAGGAGGGTTGTTGGTCTTCCTTCCCCCTCTTCCTTTTGCTTGCTTTCTAACCATGAATCCTAAACGATCGGATGTAAAGTCGGTAGCGATAACCAATGCTGCAAGAGGCACCGCCCCTAATTCCAAGCCACCAACGAAATCGGCTCCGATTTCATCGCATCTAAGATTCATTAATTCGCCAACTAATCTTCCAGCCTCTGGATTCATCATTACTGGTTTCATATCAAAAAACCATCGCGAAGTCCTTCCGCTTGCTAGTGTGAATGCATCATCTGAGCCACCATCTAAGAATGCAAGGTCTCGAACCATGTCGACGAGACGGAGCCACCGTGGGTCATCGCGTAGTGCAGAAGGTACTGACATGAACTAGCCATCGGTTTGAGGCGGATGAACCTTCCCTTCGACTTGATGATGTAGAGTGACAGCCTTATGAGCCACCGACCTGAGCAATGTTGGATAGCCATGTCGCAAGGGGCTCCCGGAGATCTTCACGACCCTCTCTTGGGTCTTGATATTCCGCGCCTTGAAGCTGAAATGGACTCTTATCACGAATGGTTAGATGAAAGAACTGAAGAGGCTTACAAGGTAGCAACTAAAGCACGTGCACAGGGCCTAGATCATACATTGGATGTAGAAATCCCTCGCGCCGCAGATTTAGCGAGCAGAACCGAAAAATTGCTTATTCACCATCTAGAAGGTGCCGAAGTCGCTGACGATATCAGGGGCTTGTTAGCTGAGTTTGATCGTGAAACTACATCGATAAAAATGGGCACGATTGTTGCAAAAAGATTCAGAGACAATGGGCACGATTTACAGAAGAGTATCGATGTCGGATTAAGAGTGGGATTGGCCATTCTGACAGAAGCGGTTTTGGTTGCGCCACTAGAAGGAATAAGTGAAGTTAGACTTCTTTCCAACATTGATGGTTCTCAATTCCTATCGGTTCACTTCGCTGGACCTATTCGTGCAGCAGGTGGGACTGCGCAAGCATTAGCAGTCTTAATCGCTGATATGATTCGGAGAGAGTTGGGCGTTGATGCCTACAAGCCCACAGATGACGAAGTAGAGAGAGTGAAAGAGGAATTCGGACTTTACAGAGGAGGATTACAATATCGCCCTCCTCCCGAAGAAATCGATACGATCGTTAGAGCATGTCCAGTAATGATTAACGGCGAATCTACTGAAGATATCGAATGTGCAGGTTATGGCCGTGTCAGGAATATCGACGAGGCCAGAATTCGCGGAGGTGTTCTCTTAGTTATCGGAGAAGGTTTGTGTCTAAAAGCTCCAAAAATTCAGAGGCATACCGAACGCCTTAACGTTCCTGGTTGGGATTTCATCTCTACTTTTGCAAACAAGAAGAAAAGCGAAGAAAGAGAGGGTGGAAAAAATAATTTCTCGTCTCGAAAGGTTCCTGTAATTTCTAAATTCATGAAGGATATTATTGCGGGAAGGCCGGTTTTTGGTGCACCTCTTGAGCCAGGAGGTTTCCGGTTGAGATACGGTAGAGCGAGGCCTTCGGGGCTTGCTGCTGGCTCATGTAATGCAGCAAGCATGGCGGCGATGGATGACTTCATTGCTGTTGGAACTCAAATGAAAATTGAAAGGCCGGGTAAAGCTTGTGCAATTACGCCATGTGATATTGCTGAAGGACCATGGGCCATTTTGAAAGATGGTTCATTCAAACGTTACGATAGTGAAGAAGATTTCAGAAAAGATAAGCCATTAATCAAATCGATTTGGGACAACGGAGAATTGGTTTTAGGATATGGCGAATTCATGGAGAATAACAAAAATCTCGTCCCGGCAGCATATTCTCATGATTGGTGGGCTGC
Organism: Candidatus Poseidoniales archaeon; assembly: GCA_003602535.1. Taxonomy (GTDB): domain Archaea; phylum Thermoplasmatota; class Poseidoniia; order Poseidoniales; family Poseidoniaceae; genus MGIIa-K1. The sequence continues at coordinate 2,679 of QQSA01000030.1, read as the reverse complement.
TGACCTCATAGATGCACTAGATAGTGAACAAGCTGTAACTGATTTTTGTAGAATAATGGGCATGAACCGTAATTCTATGCCCGAAGGCATTCCTGGAGAACCAATTAGCCAAAATATCGACATGGATAAGAGATTTCATACTCGAAGAAAATGGAGAGATTCTCTAATTCGCCTAAATCCAAGCTGGGATTCTGCTAAGGAGATTGCAATCCGATTTTCAACATCATTGGTTAGCCCCCATAATCCATGGTGGTTAGATCTTCCAATCGAGTGGGTTCCAGCCTTATTGCAGGTTATTGAAACTGCAATCATTCGGGATGGTTGTTTAAAATTCATTTCTGGAGTGAAGGGATGGGATGCAGAAAATATGGAATCGTTGCGCCCAGAAAGTGAGCCGGAATTGAATTACGATGAAATGCCCGGGCCCAGTGCTAAAATAGAAAATGGAATATTTAGTAACTCAATACCTCATAGTTGGGTATTACGTCTCCATGGATTAGTGAAAGGTTCTGCATTGATGTTAGGATTAGCACATCATCATGATGGTGATGATTTGGTTATCACAGATGGTTGGCAAGCAATGCTTGATGGATTGGGATTCTCGTCAAATGGTAAAGCACCTCTAAAAATTGAGGATGCTGGGGCAATTTTCGCTGACCGTATTAGTAGCCTGAGAGATGCTGAAGTAACCTTAGCAAATGAAAGAAAACGTAAGAATGCGTTAGAAGGTGAGCGTTCAACCGTACGTATCGCTGCGGAAACTAATGCTAGACAGCGCGGGCTCGGTATCGCTGAAACTGACAAAATCGGACGTGAGGCTGCAAATCAATTACCTGATCCTGGGCCCAAAGATCCTGATAAATACTTACGAGCTCAAATACTGGAAGATGACCATGCTGTTGATGGAATATTGACTCAGGTTCGCCAACTTTCGAGGTTGAGGTGGGAGCATTCAGCACCGGTTCGAATCGGTTGTAGGATGGGGCGGCCTGAAAAAAGTGCACCGCGTGAGAAACCAACGGTGCATTCGCTATTCCCAATCGCTTTATCTGGAGGCAATCAAAGGCTGATTTCAAACGCTGCTGAGCAACAAGAGTTGCGAGTACAAATGGGCGTTAGATTTTGTACAGTTTGTGATAAAAAATCACCTATGGTATCATGCCATCACAGGAAAATAGATGATTTTGGTGAGGAGCGCCCTGGTGAAATTTGTGGTGGGCGAACTGAATTAAGAATCTCGAGTGACAAGGAAAATGCAAGACGCAGGGGAGAATTACAAACCATTCGACTTGACAATTTGCTTGAAGATGCAAGAATTTCATTAGGGATTGACAGAGTTCCTCAAAAGATCAAGGGCTTGAAGAAATTAATGAGCAAAAACCAGACTCCTGAACCTGTCGCCAAAGGAATATTACGAGCAAGGCATGGCCTTCCAGTATTCAGAGATGGAACCATAAGGTTCGATATGAGCGATGTTCCTGTAACACACTTCACACCCGAAGAAGTTGGTGTTGAATGGACACAATTGAAACATCTCGGATATACTCACGATTGTTTTGGTGAAGAATTGATGAATAATCAACAAATGCTAGAAATTTTCCCTCAGGATTTCATTTTAGCAAAGAATGGTGCAGATTACTTTGTTAGAGCTGCGAAATATATCGATGAACTATTGGTTAGATTTTATGGAATGGAACCGTTCTACCATGTCGATAAGCCAACTGATTTAGTTGGTCATTTGATATGCGCATTAGCGCCTCACACCTCTGGTGGAGTACTATCAAGATTGATTGGGTTCTCCGATAGTTCAGGAGGATATGCACACCCATTATTCCATGCAGCGAAGCGACGAAACTGCGATGGTGACGAGGATGCCATTATGCTGCTGATGGATGGATTGCTTAACTTTAGTAGAGAGATTCTACCGTCAAATCGCGGTGGACAAATGGATGCACCATTAGTTCTCACCACCAGATTAAACCCTACCGAAGTCGATAAGGAAGCACTGAATGTAGATTCTGCATGGCATTACGAAAGATGGTTCTATGAAGCAACATTAGATCAACCTCATCCAAAATCTCTCGCCGATAAAATGGACTTTGTTGAAAGGCGCTTAGGTTCAGTAGCTGCGGTTAGGGGACTGGGCTTCACCCATTCGACGAAGAATATGGCCGAAGGGCCTCCTCTTTCAGCCTACAAAACATTAGAGACAATGATTGACAAAATGAATGGCCAATTATCATTAGGACATAGATTGCGAGGAGTGGATGTGCGAACTGTCGCCTCCAGTGTGGTACGGTCTCACTTCTTACCTGATCTTAGAGGAAATCTTGTTGCTTTTACTAGACAGAAGGTTAGGTGTTTGAAATGTGGCCATTCTTACAGAAGAATGCCTCTTGCTGCGAAATGTATCCAACCACCTAAGCAAAGTGGACGAGGGATGAGTGCTTTCGGTGTTCGAAAGGCAGATGGTGAAATGTGTAATGGCAATCTTGCACTGACCGTCACCGAAGGTGCCGTTAGAAAATACATCAAAGTCACCAAGCACGTTATGGAAACATATGGTGTGGACCATTATACAAAACAGAATGTCGAGTGGTTAGCAGATAGTGTTGAAAGTTTATTCAACAATGATAGGGCTAAACAAATGAGTTTAGCAGACTTCTTGTAATTTCATTT
>QQSA01000003.1:15767-18717 GCA_003602535.1 Candidatus Poseidoniales archaeon | reverse complement strand
CCACTAACACCAGAACAAGCAGCAAGCCCAGAGTTCGTACGTGGAGTTTCTTGCCCGTATTGTATAGATTAAAATCCCTTGAGAAAAACGGGCTTTCATATACTCACCCACTAAGGACATGTATATGTCTAGTAAACCTAAACTCGCAGTATCGTCATGCCTCCTTGGAAAGAAAGTCCGTTACAACGGAGATGCTGCAGAGTTCAGGGTGCTCAACAGAGTTTGGAGCGAACACCTCGAATTGATTGGAGTCTGCCCTGAGGTTGGAATTGGCATGGGGGTGCCTCGTCCAACTATCAGGCTAGTCAAAGGTGAAGAGAGGATTTCGTTAGTCAATCCGAAGAATGGCGAAGATTTCACTGACAAGATGTTAGAATACTCAGAAATTCAATCTGATTATCTAATGTCGGTCGGTATCAGTGGTTTCGTGTTCAAGAAGGATTCACCAAGCTGTGGTCTTGAGCGAGTTAAGGTATATCGTGGTGATAACCCGCAAGCAGTACGAGATGGTGTTGGAATGTTTGCTAAGGTATTCACCACGTTATACCCCCACATTCCTGTAATCGAAGAAGGACGCTTGACCGATCCGCTACAAGCAGAGCACTTCCTTGCCCGCGTTCACTTCTTCAACGAGTGGCAAACTATCGGAGAAGGAGGTTGGACTGCCCAGAAAATTATGCAGTTCCATGCAGAACACAAACTGTTCCTTCTAAGTCGAGCTCCAGATTCAAAGAGAAGTCTGGGCAGAATCATCGCTCAAGGGTTCGATAACGACGAACATCCTGAATCTGTAGCCCTGAAGTACATGACAGAAGCACAAAAAGGACTGTCTGTTCTAACCAAGCGTGGACGAATTGCCCACGCTATGGAGAGAGTTGTCGGAAGACTACCAAACATGACTAAGCAAGACAAGAAAGAGATTGTAGAAGTTATTCACCAATTCAGAAAGGGATTGCTACCAAGATCTGCCGCAATGATTCTTCTAAGTCATCACATCAACAGAAATGATGCTGACAACCCGATTCACAAGAACTTCATTGCACCAATCCCGATGAATATGGGATTAATGGCTAGGGTTTGAAACTCAACAAACAATTAGGCATCAACATGATGAGTAAGAAGCGTTTCAGGTAGTCATGGGCGAAGCTATCCCCGACGCTGAGATTCTAGATGAATCAGGTGGCGGACTAGATGAAAGGTTCTCATTAAACGCTGTTTTTGGAGCAACAATTGCATTGGCTATTGTTTTCCTACTGCTTTCTCGAGTCATCGGTGGGCCACTTGAAGATGCGATGGCAAATCAGTCAACGATAGAAGAAAACGTACCTATTGAAGAAAGATACAAGCAAGACTTTGTCACTGATGGTTCTCATTCTTACATCCTTGAAAATGGGACACTAACAGGCCCTGATGGAGCAAAGTTATGGTCGGGAACACACCATTTCGTAGATTTTGAATTACCGATTGAAGAAGGTGGAGCAGCACCTAATGGTAAGGTAAGCCTAGCAGTATGGATTCCTGATGTTGATGAAGGAGTTACGGTTCCTGTCATCGCTGAATTTGGACCTTATTTCGATGAAGCATCTGTTGAAACACCCGGTATTGAAGAGCCGGGAACATGGCTGGGAACAATGATCTTGGAGCAAATCGTTCCTCATGGCTTTGCCTTCGCTCAAGTTTCTGTTATGGGAACGGGTAGGTCGAACCATTGCATGGATCTGATGGGTAATGCTGAACAATTAGGAGTCGATGCAGCTGTCACTTGGCTTGGAAGTCAAAATTGGAGTAATGGAAACGTCGGAATGATTGGTAAATCATACGATGGCTCAACCCCTTGGCAAGCAGCAATGTTTGGAAATGAACATCTGACTACAATTGTTCCTATTTCAGGCCTGATTGGCGTAATGGAATTAATGTGGCGTAATGGTAGTAGTGAAGCTCGTGCACCAATAATGCACAATGGTGTTTACGGGTCCTACGGAATTGACGGGGATTTGGAAGATGCAGGGAACATGTGTCCCGATTATATCGCTGGACCAGCGACTGGAGGAGCAGCTTGGGCCTGGGGTAGTGAGGCTGCAGGAGATTACTGGGGTGAGAGATATTTCCTTGATCGGGTTTTACAAAATTACGAAGGCAGTGTATATCTGATTCAAGGTATGCATGACTGGAACGTTGACCCACATATGGCTATTCCAACGATTAACAAATTGTATGATGCAGATATAGAAGCAAAGGGACTGTTCGGACAATGGGACCATGATTATCCAGATCGCCCACAACAAATGTTTGACAGAAGTGACCCAGGATATGGCAGAGAAGCATTCCCCGAAATGGTGCGTATGGATTGGATGCAAGACCTTCTAGAGTGGTTCACATACTACCTGAAAGATGAAGGCCCACAGCCATGGCTTGGAGTTGAAATTCAATCTAACCAAGGCGACTGGCGCTTTGAAGATCGATATCCAATGACAAATACAGAAGAAATATTTTGGGAATTAGGTAGTGAAAATCTTCTAGCAACAGGAGGAGGCAATATTATTCGCCCAGATACAATTTCAGGCCCTGTTTATGAAACTCCACCATTGGAAGATGACCTCTACTTCGGAGGAACTCCCCGTCTACATGTCAATGTAAATACTGCAACTGTTGGAGGACAAATTTACGCACTAATGGAAGATTGCTATGAAGGTACTTGCATACACATAGGACACGCAATTATGGACTTGAGATATCACGCAGGAGGTTCAGAAGTGCAAACCTGGACTCCTGTTTTCGAAGAGATTACTGCTGTCATGGAATTTTTCCCAATGGATGTCGAAATTGAAGAAGGACATACAATTCGTCTAACTCTGAGAAGTACTGGAGAAGATTATCTTCCATCTGCAGCATCTACACTGGTAACAGTTGTAAATTCTGGTTCAACGCTTCAACTTGATACATTCGATCC
>QQSA01000003.1:14204-15705 GCA_003602535.1 Candidatus Poseidoniales archaeon | reverse complement strand
TCATATTCAATTACAGTGATATCTGTAAGTTGGAATGCAATGAACATAATGAACATAAACACTCCAATGAATTGGTGATATTTTCTCGAATCTGTGAATACAGCTGCCACTGCAGCAAATCCAACAATCGATGGCATAATTGTCATCGGAGAAATAGCCGGTGTTCCGAATAATGAATAGTTTACTGCAACTGATGTGAATAAAGAAAATGCAACTATAGAAAAGAATGCTTTGTGAACCAAATAATAATGCTTCTCTAAATCTATTGTTCCTTCATCTGTAGCTTTAGGGAGAACAAGAGTTGTGAAGAAATATATCGATGCTAAATTGGTAACTAAGAACCAATATTGTGCATAATGCCATTCATCTAAATCGATAGAAAGTTGCCAAAGACCCCACCAGGCATATACAGACCACATTGTAACAGTAACAACCCATAATGAGTTCAACCAGTATGTCTTGACTCTATCACGGATTTCATACAAATCCGATACAGCACGCAAGATATGCGAAAGTGCCAAACCAAGAATAAGTGAACAAAAAATTGTGACGAATTCAAACGGAGACATCTGCATATTATCAGAGGGAACTAATGTAGACGCTCTATAATCAATTAACCTCGGAAGAACTTTAATCGCTTGTTCCAATCAATTTGTAATAATCGGAAAGTAAAGTTACAACGTATGTGTAGATTTTGTTTAACTCCATTCTCTATCGAATTCTTTCAAATCGTGAATCGCATCAAATATTTCATTTTTCACCATAGCAACTTCTTGTTTACCTAATCTTATGGAAATTGATTTGTTCATTTTTTTGCATCGCCTTGAATCTTTACCTGACATTGCTGATAAAGCAACAATAAATCGATCCGCCCTTCTTTGGTCTGTAGAAGAAATTGTGGCATTATGGTCCCAATCTCCATCGAATAATTCGAGTACTCTGATCTGGTTAGGATGTAAGTACCTTGCAGCAGTTATTCGTTCACTAATTCCTTCTAGTACTGCTCTTTTTAGTCCAGGAGTGATTGATTCTAATCCTTCAGGGAAAGTCTGTTTGATTAATTTTGGAGTTAATTCATGTCCCACTAACCTTGAACGCATTTCTGACATAGTATATCTCATCCCTATGATATTGAAAATAATGAATATTGGAAGTGCTAATAATTCAACATAAGCTCTTGTGGCAACTCTGCCAATAATTCTAACCCAAATCCTCCGAAGTATTGCTTTGAAAAGAGTAAAACTGGTAGCTGAGCCTATTCGTTTCAGAACTTTTCTGATAGCCAATCCTATTTTGCCAATCTTTTCTAATGGGTCAATTCCAAATAATACTCCTCTATAACCTGGAGCTCCTAATGCCGCATAAATTAGCCAAGGACCAATTGCGTGTTCTATATCCATTTTAGCCATCTCATCTTCTGGAACATTGATGACTTTAGCCATTCTGGAAGCTGTTGATAATGAATCGCGATATAAAAATGCCAACTCCAGTCCTGTGATAA
>QQSA01000003.1:11305-14013 GCA_003602535.1 Candidatus Poseidoniales archaeon | reverse complement strand
TAAACTTCTTCAGATCTTAAAAAATTGTTCAATAGCCTCTTTGCAGCCCAATTTTTTAGTCTTTGTTTTTTAGTCATATAATCAATTAACCTTGCAAGAACTTTAATCGCTTGTTCCAATCAATTTGTAATCGTCAGAAAGCGGAGTTGCTCCTGTTTCTGTAGAATATATTTTACCATCTTTGAATCGGTGGAAGGAAAGAACTGCTTCTGATGTTGATCCATTTGCAAAATGTGCAATTGCATGTTCAACACCCACTTCATCATTCTCGAAGAGTATTCGATGAGCTTCAGTGCTTACGGAATCGGTTCCTGCGAATGCAAGTAGATCGCTCTTTTTCATTACCATGTCACCAACATGTGGTGTGAAAGTAAAGTCATCGTGAATTATGGCATTTAGAGTTTCAACATCTCCAGATTCAAAGGCAGTTTGGTATGCAGCAAGTATCGACATATCTACGGCTAGACGTAATTACTCAATATTGATTTCTATGTTACCATCTTTAACTCTAGTTTGGTAAATTTTGAGATTCTTTTGGCGGCTCAACTTGCCAACTAGTTTCCCATATAGTGGCCAAAAAGGGAACGGAGACCATTCAACTAACTCGCCATCATCGATTTTATGTGTGGTTTGATGTAACGGACAACGGATACATCCATCCTTTATTTTACCACCATAAGCGAGTGGCCAGCGCATGTGTCTACACAATGCCTCAGTAGCAAAATAACTATCTTCAATTTGTCCGATTAATACCATTTTCTTTGCAACAGTACGCATTTTCTTCTTGCCTGGTTTCAGCTTAGTCTGTTTCAATGCAATGTGCCAAGTCATAATTTCACCTCAAGCTAAAACTTTTGACATCCCACCATCAAGATGCATTACTTGGCCTGTGAAATTATCGGGTGCGCTCGTTAACAGCCAATAAACACTGGAGGCTATTTCATCTGCTTCATTGATTCTCTTTAGAGGAATCATTTGTGCAGAGGCTTCTCGCATTGCATCTGAGCGTAATATAGTTGCAGCTAGCCGAGTATCAGTTAGCCCAGGTGCTACTGCATTTACTCTAATTCCTCTTTTCGCATAGGTTGCTGCTGCAGATCGAACCATTGATTCTACCCCGCCTTTTGCTGCAGATATCGCTTCATGGTTCACCAATCCCAAACTTCCTGCAACGCTCGAGGTAAATACCATCCTTCCTCCACCTGATTTTAGCATCGACTTGCCGACCATTGATAACGTTAGAAAAGCACTAGTCAAATTAGTCCGGATTACCTCTTCAAAAGCCTCGATTTTCATTGCATGAGGAGGTCTCAATGCTATTGACCCAACGAAGTGAGCTACTCCTGAAATTTCGCCATCCCCCATGGATATTGCTGATTCAATCACAGCAGAAATTTTATCCTGCTGCAAAGCATCTCCTTCGACAACATTTGCTCCGATTTTCGCAAGATCGTCTACCCGTGATGTATCTCTTGCTAATATAGTGACATTGTATCCATCAGCAAGTAGTCTGTTTGCAGTTTGAATCCCAATGTCACTGCTCCCACCGATAATCAGAAATGACTTGGCCATAATGTAAAATTCGACAATTAATATTTATACTACTGTTCCGTTTCTAATTGTAGCATTTTACTATGGCCTGTAACAGGCATTCATAAGCAAAAAAATTCGAGAACAGTGTGGTAATCAGGATGAATATTGGAGGTTTCGACAGGTTAGTGAGACTATTCACTGGCCTCGGAGTTGTCCTATTTGATTACATTTCAAGTGCAAATTGGGAAATCGTATTCCTGATATTTGGGACATGGAGTGTATTAACTTCAGTTTTCGGCTGGTGTCCATTTTACAAGGTATTTGGAGTGAGAACATGCCCTACTGTATTCAAAATTGACAAGGAACTCGACCAGTTAACTTAGAAGGAAGTTCTGAAATCAATCAAGAATGTCGTCAGTCTTGGCAGTAAATGTGAGTGCATTCGAATCTTCAACTGCAACCACCCCTCTGATATTATGGATAGACCTAAGATCTTCAGTTGCTTGTGCAACCTTTATTCGACTTTCATGAATTTTGATTAGATTACCTGGAGCTGCAGCAATTCCTCCGTCAGGAAGCCATAAACCAATAGCTCCAATTTCAGAATGATGAGATACTACTAGACTTCGACCTTGGTCGTCTTCATCTATTCTTAGAACAACTAATGATGATCCTGCAGGAATAAGTTTTGTAGCGTGTTGCCATTCATTCCAAGTTTCATCTAATGGCTTAGACAATTTGGCTGCTCTCTGGTCGATATCTGATATCTGAGCTTCGAATTTATCAGCAACATCTTGTGAAATTTCATTCAAGCCATCTAGAAGTTGTCTTAATCCATCATACTGTGAGATATCTTTGTCATTTAATGCAGTATTTGCCAACAATAATGTTTCAGCAAGAGTATCGAGTTTATCACTCTGATTAGATTCAATAGCGCATTCCATCGCTTCATCTAACACTTCAATTGCTAATCCAGGACAATCTATCGCTAACAAAGAATTTCCAATGTTTGTAAGAACCGCAGTAGATTCAACTTGATCTGAATCAACAATTTTCTTCGCTGCATTCAAATGAGATTTTGCAAGTTGTTCATTCCCACATAAATGACGAGTAATACCTGCCAATACAAGATGACCTAACCTATTTTCTCCGATAAGTTGGCTCTGTCTATCTGC
>QQSA01000003.1:4861-11293 GCA_003602535.1 Candidatus Poseidoniales archaeon | reverse complement strand
CATTGCAGCACGATTCCAATTTTCACCGGCTATTGCAAGTAATCCCAATTGATGCATAGCTCTCATTTCGGCTCCCATATCGTCTACAAGTGTAGCGTTAGATAATGCACGAGAAAGGTGCAAACGAGAAAGTCGTAAATTACCTGACATTTTTGCAAGCATCCCAAGTGCAGACTCCATGCGATACAAGTGTCCTGACATCGCTCTATGCGCTATTTCTGCCATCTCTTCACCCAAAGGTGCAAGACCAATTCCAGTAGTTTCTAAAATCTCACTAAGTAGCCCTACCGATTTATCGTAAGCATCATTGATATCATCTGATGTTCCACTCGATGATAGAGTGGAAAGATGTTTATCTAATTCAATTACTGGTGCACAAATTTCTGGTAGTGAGCCCAATTTATTCAGCATTGATTTCTTTACTTTCTCTCCGCGTATCGAGCGAATTAATGCAGAAATCAACTTGCTTTCATCTGTTGAATTTGTATTCTCAGATTCTTCTGCGGCGGCGGTTCTTGAGGTTAACAATGAATCTACCATCCAAGTCAATTTTGCTTGAATGTCATATTGGCCTGCCCTACTGATCGCATATCTCATTTCAGCAGCTCTAACCCTACGAGATAAACTACGTAATCTCGACCTCTGACCACTACCTCCCAAATCTGCTAACCTTTGTAAAAAGGTAGAAGGAGGGCATGTTTCAAAATTCAGATTTGCTTTTTCACCAGTAGTTGTCATTTTGTAATCATCAGAAACCAAAGTTACTTTCTTACCTTCATGAGCCAGTTTAGAACCAAGAATCATCAATGATAAATCAACATCTTGCGGTGATGCTTTTTCTCCAATATGACTTGCTAAAGCTCTAATTTCTTCTTCATCAATTGTAACCGTAATCAAATAATCCTTGAACTCATCTAATAGATTTGGTTGTCCTGGCCACCTTTGAAACCGGACTGTTTTAATTTCTCTATGAACACCTGGAGTTACATAGAGTGTAGATTCTCCAGAATCTAAAACTCTTTTCAGATCACGAAGAAAACTATCCGGAGCCATTGAGCCCACATGGATGAAACAATTCGAGTCGACTACCCACGCATTGGCCATAAACTCGGTTAAGAGAACTATTAGTTTGTTTTACCGGCTATATTGAATGGAATTATTCTATGGCTTCGACATTTTCTCTTGCGAGTTTTCTCTCAAACCATATTGGTCCACCGGGAGGGATTGCAGCGAGCATGCCTTTTATTGCCATATTCATGTCCATACGGCCTTGTCGTTGTTCCCACCATACTAAAACGATGTACAGGATGAATAAACCTCCGTGAATTGGGCCAATTATTTTCACCAAAATTTCATTGCCACCAATGTATTTCAGCGGCATTGCAATGAAAAATAGTGAAATTGTAGATATTGTCTCTAGAATTCCTGACACTCTGAATAAACTCATGATTATGCCTCCACCATCGGTCTAGTAGAGCCACATGAAGGGCATAATTGTTCATCAGAATCGCCATATTCATGATTGCATGCTGGACAAGAATTTGCTAAAACCAAATTTCCAATTCCGGATATACTTTCACCGATTAGAGATAATTTTCCACTTGATAAATCGCCAACAGAATAACGACCCGGCCCTCCCATCTGTGTGAGTATGTCTGGTGGAAGCGAAATAGTTCCCATTTCATCGATAATTAATTCTCTACCTTCCGATAAATTCTCAATATCGAGATCAGTTCCATGTTCTGCTACAAATCTACCATCTCTTAATTCCAAAGAACGATCTGCAAATGCCGCAACCTCTTTGGAATGAGTTACCAACAAGAATGATACATTCTGATTCTCGTGTAAGTCTTTGAACAACTTGAGAACTTCGCGACTAGTGATTGGATCCAATGCTCCAGTAGGTTCATCAGCTAATATCAAACGTGGATTTGTAATTAGGGCACGAGCAATTGCAACACGCTGTTGCTCACCACCAGAAAGCATTGATGGCAGACCTTTTGCACGATGTTCAATGCCTAATTCAGTCATCAATTCTAATGCTCTTCTTTTGGCCTCTTTTGGTGAAACCTTCTGATGTCTGAGTGGTTGAGCAACATTATCTAATGCGCTTAAGTGAGGTAATAAGTTACCTTCTTGGAAAATAAATGAAACTGTTTTTTGGCGGAGTTCAACAAGTTCCTGCCCAGTTAACCTAGTCATATTTTTACCATCTAATGATACCTTTCCAGCACTCGGTTTCATCAAGCCTCCAAGACATTTCAACAGAGTTGATTTCCCTGACCCTGAGGGGCCGACTACAGCTACTGCTTCGCCTTCTTTGACGTTGACATGTAATCCTCTAAGGGCTACAACGTTACCATCTTCAGCCTTTGATTCATAGACATGATACAGCGAATCTGCTTCCAAAATTGTTACTTTTTCAGACATCTTCACTCCCCCTTCAATACACTGGCCAGGTCAGATTTCAAGGCCTTTCTTGTTGTCACCAACAATGCTGTAACCACTGCTGCAAATACTGCTAATGCAACCATTGCTAATTCAAACCATGGCCATATCAACTGCCGATCAATTACGGAAGTTGAATCCGAACCAAGAATTTGGAATATGAACCCAAATACATTGAATAATCCATTGAAGGATAATGCCAATCCCATTCCAAGAAGAATTCCAAGCGCCATAGAAACTATGACAATCGAAAGAATCTCAAAGAGTACTAATCGAATAATTTGGTTAGGGCTTGCACCGATTGCTTGTAGAACTGCTAATTCTTTCTGCCTTTGATTTAGAACCAAAGACAAGAAGACGAAAGCAGATGCTACTGCTGCTACACTAGCAACAATGAATTGCAATGAAAGCAGACCAGGTGTGCCGAAAATTAGGCCTCCATTTCTTTCAACTGCATCATGAGCTGTTTCCCAATCAATCGTTGAATTAAAACTCTCATTTGCTTCTAAATTAATTTTCAAAGCAGTCAAATCTTCGCCTTCGATTCCATCAATCTTGACAATCCAATTTGTAGATGTTAAATTATCGACGTAATCATCTCCAACCAGACTCCTGAAACCAGATTCACCTATTACAATACTAGATGCCATAGATGTTGTTGAAACACCAGGAACGAATTCGTGAACTCCAATGTATCTTAGTGTAGTATTGTATTCATTAATCTCAAGATCAAATGTAGTACGATTCAGAGTTTTTTCTTCCCATACGAAATTGACGTCCTCGGTTTTGCTACTGTCTTCACTCAGTAAGACATCTCCATAATCATCTCCACCCTTTCTTCCAGAACCCCATAGATCCAATGCATAAGCAGCATCTTCTCCTGCTGAGAATCCTCCTTCTTTGTAGGCATCTAATGCTGCGGAAATATCATCACCAGGAATTGCTTGAGGGAACCAACGTAGAACTTGTTCTCCTTCATCGAGTAAGACATATGCTGTGATTATATCTCCTCCTTCTGGAATCAATGTTATCGTAGGTACTGTAACTGCAACTACTGTGATATCTTCGTCACTAATGTCCTCAATCATTGTCTCGATTTCAGCCGAAGTGAAATTTTCATCTGTAATAACCTGTAAATCACTACCAACCTCTAAATCAGCAGTTATTTTGTCTACTTCAGTACCGGTATAACCCTGAACTGCTGCTAATGTTACTATGGATAATGTAAGGAGCATAATTACAGCTAAACGGTTTACAGATTCGGTGGAACCACTTCCTTTCAGCCCTCTCTTAACATCGGAAAGTAGAGGAGTTCTACTGAAGAAGAATTGCATTATTCTTGGACCTGCAGCACCAATCTTACCGAGTAGTAAAGCTCCACCGATCCAAAGCATGAATGGGCCGAATACATTGATTAGTCCTTCAACAAACCAATTTGTCAAAATTCCATCTTCACTTCCATTCATCTCCATATATGTGTCTATGGCACCTAGGGATCCAACTAGGAATAATGTCCAGTGTAACCACACCTTCGGTTTGGAAACTTTTTGAACGCGGCTGACTCCTTCGTCAATTTCTAGTTCCATGAAATCACGAGTTCTTGATCTTCCAAATATCAAGGCTAAACCAAGTGTTGTAATTGCGGTAAACAGAGTTGCACCGAAACTTAGACTTGGATCTACATTGAAACCTAAGGCTTCGAATTGCATGAATCCTACACTAGCTAAGACAACTGGTACCGCCGCCATAGCAAGAAGATAACCTCCTAACCATGCTACAAAAGCGATTACTGCTAATTCCAGAAGAACCATTCCTCTGAGATCTTTAGCAGAAGCCCCAATTACTCTATGAATAGAAATTTCACGCCTACGCTGTTCTAGTGACAAGATTAGACCATAAATTAGAACTGATAATGACAGAACAACTATCGGCACCATGATTACATAATCAAATGCTTGAATAAGACCCAGGAAAATTTCCAAGAAGTCAATTGTTCCTCCGACAATATCTACGTAGTAAATTTCAATTTCACCGTTTGCAAACTCCTTATCTTGCACTTTCATGCTCAAATCATCTAGCCAATCTGCGGCATCTTCTGTTGAGGTAGTAGGGATTAATGATCGCTCCAAGGTCAAACCGAAGTAAAAGTGATCATTATCAATCAGAGTTCTTCTTTGGCTATCATTCAATACAGTCATGCTAGCATAAACCGGGTTTGCTGCCAAAGTAGGATTGCCTTGAGGCCATGGGTCATAAATTCCTAAAATCGTTAAATTTTCTATCACCATGATTACTTGACAATGATCTACTTCTCTGGTAGAGTAAACTGTTCCCTCACAATCTTCAGCATCAATACTCAATGCTGATTCGACTGCGTATGCGAATTCTAAACGCTCTAAGAAATCACCAGCTTCAGCGCCAGCTTTACTGGCTACATCTGAAGGAATGTAAACGCCTCGCTTTTCTTCCACGTATTCAGCAGTAGACCAATTACCTCTGTCATTAATTATATTCTCAGATAGCCTATCTGCAAGAACTCCATCAAAGGCTCCTGGTCCAAGGAAAGAAATTGCTCGCTCATCTGAGATTGGTGGACCGTTATTATATTCATAATCCCATATATCATCGCTCTCCCAATTACGTAATTGATCTGAAGAATTTATGTCCTTAACGCCCAAAGGAAGTGCCATCCAAACATCCTCGTTTCCAAATGTAAATTGTCCATGTATGCCCTTCTTTCCAAATACAACAGCACAATCTGAGAATTCTTCCATCTCTGTGAATTCATCACAAGTCTCTACCAAAGTTGTGGTATCATTTGTCCAACCATCTGTCCCTTCAGCAGGTGGTTTGTTGAATTCTACTTTAGCATCAAAGATATTGTTCTCTAGTGATTCTTCAAAGAAAACCTGCGACAGTCCTACCCCGTATGACAAAACTGTTGTGATAACCAAACTGGCCAAGAAAACTCCGGCAAAAACTGCCATTCCGCGCTCTCGTCCTCTCCAAGCACCTATTGTTGCTAATCGTAAGTTGTCCGGCAAATCACGAATTTTTCTTGGTAAATCATTACGAAGAAAACTCATGAAAGAAGATGTTTTACTCATTCTTCTTCACCTTCCCCATCAAGTCCCCAAGCGGAACGAATATCGCTAGCAGCAACTAAACCATCACGCATCAATAGCATTCGATCTGCTTTGCTAGCCAAATCTGGATCGTGAGTAACCATCAGAATTGAGATTGGGTTTTCTTTATCATGACACAAGTCCTTGAACAGTTGCAGAACCTCTGCGCCTGATGCGATATCAAGATTACCCGTAGGTTCATCTGCCAGTAACAGTGGACGGTTACCTGCTATTGCACGAGCTATGGCTACCCTTTGTTGTTGACCGCCTGATAACTGATCAGGGATATGATCCATTCTGTCTCCGAGATTTACTTTTTCCAGTGCATCTCTGGCGCGTTTATCTGCTTCCTTGGAAGGCACTCCAGAGATTTCTAAAGCCATTGCTACATTGTCTAGAGCAGATAAGTGATCGAGGAGATGGAAATCCTGGAAAATCCAACCAACAAGGCTTCTTCTCACATCAACTACAGATGATGGATTTTTCAAACCATAACTACGGTCATCTAGATTAATGTCTCCAGAATCAGCAGGCATTAGTCCTCCAATGATGTTTAGCAACGTCGATTTGCCACAACCAGAGGGGCCCATCAGAGCCACCAATTCGCCGCGTTCGATACCCATCTCGATACCGTTGAGAACATGTAATTTGTTTGAACCACTGCCAAAGGATTTGGTAAGTTCTACTACATTTAGCATTTCAACACCAGATATATCAAGAAGTTATGCTATATCAAATAGTGTTTAAAATGACCAATTTTTTTAAAATTATGATCTGTCAGTTAATCATCCATTTTTAGCCGAAGGTAATTTTCCTTAGCCAATCAAAAACACTAGTTCTAGAAAAAATCCCATTACGG
>QQSA01000003.1:0-4767 GCA_003602535.1 Candidatus Poseidoniales archaeon | reverse complement strand
GCTTTGGGTGTTTTAACTAAACTAGATGTTTCCAAAAACACCTAATCTTGTGTTTTTTCAATGATCATCTCATCATACATTTTGAGATTGAGAAGCACTTCTCCAAAATCTCTGGCATAAGCGCACAAACGTCGCACCGACTCTGAAATTCTGAATAGCAAAATATGTTCGTCAGATAATTTACCGCTTTCAAGAAGTTTTTCTTCATATGTCGTAATTTCATTCTGAGCTGTTTTGAGTGAAAGTCTGGCCTGTTCAATCTCATGTGAATCTCTTGTTCTAATATTTATCATCAATTGTTTGATTGCTTTTTGCCAAGTCTCTATTTGAGAGAGAGGGGGATTTTCATGCCCCAATTTAATTTCTGAGTTTGTTCTGCATAGAACGGCCATCTGCAAAGCATGATCCATCATCCTCTCCAGAGATTGGGCCAAATTAGAATGTTCAACTGCTTGATTTCGTCCAATTTTCAAAGAGGTCGCAACCAAGTGTGAGTCGAGTGCAATGCAAACTTGCCTTTCCACCAAATAGAGTAACGCATCGACTTCTGATTCTCGTTCTTCTGCATCGCTGATAAGTTCTAGTTCGTCCCCTTGTAATACAGATATTATATCTCTAATTAGAGATGTTAGTTGCAGATACATCCTGTTGATACTTGCACTAAGTGGCATCTCAGCAGCACTTATCAAACAAATCAATTCCAAATTTGTTTCAGATTCTTTCATGATTTCAAATCCTCTAGTGTTTCTTAAAAAACGACGTATCTGTTTACGGAAAACACGTTCTTTTTCAGACGGAAATCTAATGTTGATGGAATCTGCTCCTGACAAATATATGCCCATTAAATGATCATGTAACGAGTTGTTCGGTAATGCACCTGCATCTATGTTTACTCTTCTTTCTTGTTTCTCTAATAGGTTGATAGGTGAGAGTCTTAATGCGCCACTTGGCCTCCAATCAACTCTTATTCCATCGCGTGGACTAAGAGACATCTCATCAACCCATGGTTTTGGCAAACTCAAGGTATAGGTTGAGCCTCCGGTTAACTGAACCTTCCTAACATCAACATCGCCTGGTCCAAATGACATCTTTCTCACATCTCGCACTATTTACTTCTATATAGATTACTGGGGTTTGTAATCATATACTGTCTTGACAGCGAAAGTATTGATGGAACCCATAACTATGGTTGTAATTGGACTAGCTTTGATTGTATGTGCATACATGGCATGGAATATTGGTGCGAATGATGTTGCGAATGCAATGGGTACCTCTGTTGGTTCCAAGGCTTTAACGCTAAAGCAAGCAGTAATCATTGCAGCAATTTTCGAATTCGCTGGCGCATTCTTTGCAGGAGATGCTGTTACTGATACTGTTCGTAAAGGAATTCTAGAAGTAGATTTCTCGACAGTTGACGCTGGTATATCTCAAGATATTGCTTTCGGATTTATTGCTGCGATGATGGCTGCAGCAACCTGGCTAACTATAGCCACAAGGATGGGACTCCCTGTATCTACAACACACTCAATTATCGGAGGGATTCTGGGCGTAGGATTAGTTCTAGAGGTTGACCATAATGCATCATACATCAATTGGGGTGTAGTTGGAAAGGTTGTTATGAGTTGGGTTGCAAGTCCGTTGATGGGAGGGTTGCTAGCATTCTTCTCTTACTGGATTATCAAGAAAACTATCCTTGATGCCGATAATCCCGAAAAACGATCATTATGGCTTGCGCCAATTTTAGCATTCCCTACATTTTTTGTCTTAGGACTTGCACTACAATTCAAGGCATTGAAAGGATTCTTTTCTAAAGCTGCAAGTAACGGATGGATAGAAAACAAATATGATTGGCTGCCAGTAAAAGAAAACGGGGTTTTCAACCCATTTGCAGAAAATGCCTGGTTCCCAATAAATTCACTTATCCTAGCAGCAATCATTGGAGCTATTGCTTCATACTGTCTTTACTTGGTCTTAAGAAAAATAGACATTAATGAAGAAAGCAGAGGTTTCAAAGGCGTTGAGAGAATTTTCGTATGGTTGCAAATAATTACAGCAGCATATGTAGCATTTGCACACGGTGCAAACGACCGATCAAATGCTATTGGGCCAATGGCGGCGGTTTGGCAAGTTCTATCAAACGATAGTGGAATGTTAATGGAAAAAGCACCTATTCCATTATGGCTGATTTTGCTAGGTTCTGCTGGAATAGCAATTGGTGTTATGACTTGGGGATGGAGAGTTATGGAAACTGTTGGTAAGAAAATTACCGAGATAACTCCTACCAGAGGATTCGCTGCAGAATTTGGTGCAGCTACAACAATTTTGATCTTCTCGATGCCGTTCTTAGCAGTTCCAGTTTCAACAACCCACACACTTGTTGGTGCGGTTGTAGGAGTTGGTCTAGCAGGAGGAGCGAAAGCAGTAGACTTCAGAGTATTCGGTAAGATTGCGGCTTCTTGGGTCGCAAGCGTTCCTGTGGCAGCATTCGGTGCTGCAACTATCTACATTGCATCAGGAGGAGATAATCTGAAAATGATTATTCTTCTACCAATTGCCTTCATAGCAGTTGGTTATGTGATGTGGAATACTAGAGATGGAGAAGTCTATGTTGAAGAAGCACTTTCTGATGCTGGAAGTAATGAAGAAAAGCCTGCGACTCCTTTCGAATTATTCCATGAGCATGCGGAAGCTGTAGAAAAGACAGTTTCACACATGTTAGAAGCGGTGAACAAGGCTGCTGAAGGAGAAGATGCAAGTGAAGAAATCCAAGCAACTATCGACGCAGAATTAGATGCAGATATCATCAAATCTAGACTTCGTGACAAAATGTCTGAATCAGAATTTAGATTGATTGTATCATTAGACGATTTCTTACATATGTTATCCAGACAAGATCGTATTGCTGACTATGCACAAAATGTCGCTGAACAATTAAGTTTCAGAGAGTTATATGATGATAAGGAAGCTAGAGAATTACTAATAGAAATGGCAAATGCTGTATCAGAAACAGTTGCTGTTTACGAAGATGCGGTTGAAGCAATGCGTGACTTATCTATTGGCGGAGAAACAAAGGTCGCTAAAGAAAAAGTTGCTAAACTAATCAAGGAAGTAAATCTCAAGGAGCATGAAGCAGATGTTGTTGAGGCAAAGGCTGCCGCACATGTATTCTCAACTGGTGACGAGCACGCACTTGCAGCAATGCACATGTATCGAGTTCTACAGAGAATGGATGATGTTGCTAATGCTTGCGAAAAAGCAGCTAACGCATTCTTACCAAGCCTTTCACGATGAGGCTTGAATTGTATCGATCCGTTTGGCCATAACCCTCTTCCATATTGGAGGGAATATGGCTAGCCAAAGGCATGCATAGTATCCGCAAGGTAGTTGAGGTGATTTTTCATAAGCTCGCAAATCCCACATTGGAGAACTTGCCTTTAGGTGATGTGCAGGATGTAATGGTAATTCTAAGAGAGTCCAACGAGACCAAACGCTACGGTGCTCCCAAGAATGCATCTCTGTATGACGTTCACCAACATCTCTGCGTAATCCATAATGTTGTATATAATTGACATATTCAAGTAATATTATGGCGAACAATGCTTGAATTAAGAATGCTAATAACATAGCTACAGAAAACCAATAAATGGCCACTAGGAAAGCGATTTGGAAAAATATCCCGTGAAGAATTGGATTACTTATTCCTTTACGGCCCTTGTCTGAATGTGTCTTCCATGCTGAAGCATATTGAGCAGGTATTGTCAGTAATATCTGTGTCCACAAACCTCGTCCTTTAGGAGAAGAAGCTGGATCTTTTTCGGTTGCATAATTTCGGTGGTGACCATGATTGTGCTCTGTTGTAAAATGTGAATAGAGTACCAAGAATAGATTTAATCTAGCAATTCTCCAGATTAACGTTCCTTTTTTCCTGTGTCCAGATTCATGCGCGTTAACGATTCCAGAAATTCCGCTAACAATCCCAACCGATAATCCTCCCAAAATTATAGACAAACCTATGCCATCAATACTGGCTCGCCATAATAATATTGCAATGGCGAGATACATGAAAATCGCATGTAAAAACAAAAACGAGTTCCAAGGTAAAACCGAGGGATTATTCCTTTTAGGTGCTCTCTTTGGAGCTAAAATATCAATAATTGGACAAAGGCCAATTGCATAAACAAAGCCAGTAAATGACCACCATCCACCTTGGTAAATTCCAGCAATGGTGACAATGGGCAAAATGAAACCGAGCAAATGAGGATACCAGGACTCTTCGGTTTCATCCATATTTACCCGAGGAACTGCTAACACATGAAGCGTGGGGTTGAAATCAACAATACTGGTCCGGTAAACGATGGACCCACTATTGAAGGCGAAGTTGCAAAAGCAGCGTTACCATATTGTGGGTGAACATGGAGGAGTAAAGATCTGTCATTGGACTAAGGAATCTTTGCTCAGAGATCGTCAATGTTACAAAGGTAGATTCTATGGCATTGCAAGCCATAATTGCATGCAAATGTCACCAGTTGTAGACCAGTGTAATCTAGCATGTTCTTACTGTTGGAGAGAGCCGCATATGGATACTCTCGAACTAACCGATCAAGATCCTTTAGAGATGTTATATGAATCTGTCAAAGCACAAAGAAGACTTCTTTCAGGATTCGGCGGCAACCCCAAGGTGCCAAAGGAGAAATTCTTAGACGCTCAAAATCCTAAACATGTCGCAATATCTCTAAACGGAGAGCCTACTCTTTACACTCGTCTTTC
>QQSA01000029.1:12615-15148 GCA_003602535.1 Candidatus Poseidoniales archaeon | reverse complement strand
TGGAATCTCAGACAATATCCTACATATGCGTTACCCGTTTTAGGCATTCAATCTTGCAAAGGAACTGACACCAACCGCTATGGCAAGGTGATAGTATTGTGGACTGCTAATTAAGAGAATAACTGAATACTCATAACTGAAATATTGTTAGAAAAAAGGGTGAAAATAGGGCAAAAATCGGAAATGTTCAGATTGTCCAAAACTGTCAATTTACTCGCACTTACGATGGTTCGCAGTACCCTTTTGCTCGGGTAGTTCAAATCTCCCTTCGGCGCCTAATCATCTGGTGAAAGCGAAGAATAAAACTAGAACAACTACAAACAAGATGAAAAATCCTTCAAACCTTCTCATGCTTTTGATAGCAGTAATTCCTTTTTTTGCATCAACATTCTCTGGATCTAGTGATAGAATTCTGTTGTAAATTTTTAATGCTTGATTAAGTCTGGTGTATTTGTTCATGGTACTATTTGGTCTTAACCTAAATAGTTCAGCACTCATAAGTAAACTTGGAATATGATTCATATCTATTTTGTGGATTCTATTTATTCTATCAACAACTAATTCGATATCTAAATTTGAATAATGCCATACATTCAGAGCAGAAAGTTCGCTCCAAAGTGAATCTACGAATATTGGTGCAAATTCTTCTTTATACAGTTTGTTGGCAAGGTGATAATCAATTTGTTTAGCTTTTTCGAACATTGTATCAGCTTCATCAAATTTACTATTAGCCATATTTTCTGCAACTAAATAAAGATGACTTTTTACCATTTTTCCAGTATCTTGAGTGTATGTATTGTGAACTGAATGTTCAATTTTGGTATTTATGTCGCCCATCACTACTGAATCCTGAACATTTGTACTTGAATGAACAGGAATTGGAATCCAGTCTGAACCATCCCACATCATTTTGCCGTCAGGGCTCAAGATTGGTTCTGACATAGATATCCCTTACTGTCTCAAGGTATCAATAATCCCCTTAGCGCAATAGAATCAATGTCGATTTGTTTATCTAGTACAGTTTTCACCTAATACCGTGGCTCTTACTACCTGTGGCGATTGTGGAGTAATAATCTCTAGATCTGCAATTAGTTGCCCTAAGTGTGGTTGCCAATTATTCCCAATTAAGACAGCAATCGTTGTATTGGTCTCATTAATTATGGCTATTTTGATGTATGTCGAAGAAGAAGAATGGTCACATCGTGAATATATTGCAAAAGAGGCTGCTGATAAGTGCGATGAGGAAAATCCTGGTTTTAGAATTGGTGATAATACTTGTTCTGTAGAAGATAGAGAACAATATATGGCAAGTAATATGGAAGAAATTTATGAATTTTTAACGTTATTTTTCATATTTTCATTGGTAATCTCATCATTTTTACTTTACAGGAGTACTCGTTACAAAGGCGACCCTAATATCGATGACTACGATGATGAATATTGAAAATTCCTTATAATTTCAGCAACTTATGAATCTAATCTCACTAATGAATACTCATAACTGAAATATTGTTAGAAAAAATTAATCACTAGATGCATAAATTTGAGCATGGATAAGGATTCGAAGCTTGATGAAGTTATCGAGCATCTCAGTAAGATCAGCAGAAAATCTGTTCAAATTGAACAAAACACTCGAATGATTTTGTTAATTATTCTGGTTGTCATATTCATTTGGTTCATTACAAGTTTAATCAGTGGTACAATTTCTTCGAAGCATCTTAGCGTTGAGATTTACATGGCCATCCATGTATCAATCATCTGCTCTAGAGATTACATGCAGTGTGCTGCCCTTTTCGAGGTTAGCCTTTACATCGATAGCCCAAGCATCTAATGAGACATTTAGCACTGCAATTTCGTCACCTTGCTTGAGTGTATTGAATATGCTAGGCCAAGCATTATCCCATCCTTCTACGGTTATTCTTCCACTATTGTCTAAGAGTACAATTCCTTTACGAGTCCAAGGCTTGCCATTTTTCCCAATACCTGATTTGTAAGTGGTGTAGGCTATCCTTCCATATACATTCCATCTGGCTTGGAAATCAAATAATCCGATGTCTCCTTCTTCTGCCTGAGATGCCTTTTCGATTCTTGCATGAGGGTCGACCTTGAGTTGCAACTCACCTTTCCAATTGGTCGAAGGCACAACTCCGATGAGCCTTACAGTATCGCCTTTAGCAATATCTTCAGGATAAGTAAGTACTCCTTCACTTTCCTGAGAAATTATTCTGACAAATGCAAAACCTCCATCTTGTTCAATAGTCAAGTTAGGTGCTTTATCTGGTACCTTTGTGGCACTAAATACCTCACAGAATATATTGATTCGAGGTTTCAAATCACCAAAAGCGGTTAGGTCGTAAACCTTGATATCTCCAGCTGGTTGATGCTGACCTCCATCTGGAAGATCATCATCTCCTGTGCCATTAGGGCACAAACCAGCCCAGTCACAGGTGTTGCAACGTGATTCTTCAGGGTCTTCGATTTTCACTCCACCTTCTGCGAAACCACGCAATGGTCTAGGGATTGTAGGGCAATC
>QQSA01000029.1:0-12434 GCA_003602535.1 Candidatus Poseidoniales archaeon | reverse complement strand
ATGCGTAATTGTTCAATGTAATTCCCACTTCTATCTCCACCTCCTCTACTCGCTTTTAGATCCATTATCCTAATCTTACCACAATGGCGGTAAACAAGGTCATATTCGCCTTGGAACCAATGTTCAGGGTGAATTACATTATGAGAGAATAATGGGGCGTCAGGGTCGACAAACCAAGGTCTTGCAATCTCCCACGCTTCTACTAAGGTACAATCGCCTTTCCTAGCAATAGGGTTTGGTCCTTCTTTGGAACGGCCATCTGGTGCTGGAATTTCAGGTCTTTTACCATCTCGCCAGTTGTTTAACTCAGTTTGTGAAACAGTTTCCATACAGATTCTAACTTCATCTAGGTGCATTCGGAGTGCTGAAACACACATATCTCGATATGCTTCCATAGAATATTCATGCCAATTTCCTGCTTTACGAGCATCTTTGCTCCATTCTTCATGCATGGAATCTCTTATTCCTGGCCAATGAACATCAACTCTAGATTCACACCATGAAAGGAAATCATCAGGTAATTCATCATCAAATAGCGGCAATAGATGATCTACTCCATTTGCAATTATGTCAACAGGAGCATTTGCAAATACTAATCCAGGTGATTCCATCAATACTCTGCACACACATTCTTCCACAGCTCTACCAAGAAATAAAGGAGGGGTTTGCGGGAATTTTAAACGCATTTTGTTTTGGTACCACCAGAGTCTTGGACAATCATCCCAAGTGTTGGCCTGCGAGGCAGATAGCCGATTGAATGGACCAACATCGTCGGTCAGTGGATCAGCGCTTCGCACAGGCATGTCATCGCATGCAATCATCAAGTCTATTCAAGGCTTCGATTTAATCTCTGTACGAGTTGTTCTTGAATCGACTCTGAGTTGAACTAAGCCTTCTCTCCAACCTAATTCTACAGATGTTAATTTTACATGCATTCCTGGGCGAATCGATAGCATTGTTCCATTTATTGCAGAACCAAATGCTACAACTTCTGCAACTCTTTCTCCATCCCATAAGTGGAATGATAACATCGACCATGGTCTTCCATCTGATCTCTTTCCATCTCGCTTTGAGCAAGACAATACTACCCCCTCAACATTAGCCTTAGTTCTAAGCATCCCCATTCGCGTTAACTCGGCATCAGATTCAGGTAAAATAGAACTCTGTGAGTCTAAATATAGACGAGGTTGCCTACGCCAAACTCCAGGCAATGCTCCTGTAATGTATACGTCATTTTGTGCAGAATCATGCATTGCAGGATATGCACCTGGTTGACTTTCTTCAAGGGTAACCATCTTGTCACCTGCTTGAATCATTGCTCCAAGTACCAATTCTCCATAGTGATTAGGAAGAGGACCCCAAGCTCCTTGCAATTTTCCTTTTACATTGACTCTTGAAGGAATTGAGGATAATGGTTCGCAAGGCATTGTAATCTCTGGTTTGTCATATGGCATGTCAGATACTGAGCACCAATGACAACCACCAGCTTCACCATCACATGGCGATTCCAGCGGCAAAGTATTGTCACAGTCCCATGATTTCATACGATCATGAATTTCTCGGTACTCTTGAGTTGAAAGAGGATTAACGTCGACCACTTTACGCAAGCCATTAGTTAGATACCACCCCTCTAAGCCTTCACAATTAGAATCATGAGTCTCTTGCCAAAGCCATGCATAGAAATTTAATTGTGAATCAAGACTTGTTGCGAACTTTCCTTCACCGTCTCCCATTTTGATGTCAACAATTCGTATTCTTCCATCCCATCTTAGAACTAAATCACACTCTCCTGCTGCCCATCGATTTGGATGATACATCCTCTGTGGTTCTGGATTCCTTGGATCCTTTACCCATGGTCTAGCAATTTCCCAAGCATCTTGCCACGTAATGTTTTCAGAAAACTCATGTGGAATATTTTTCCAAGATATCATGCTATTCGATTTTTCAGGTTGTGTAAAATGTGGTGGTTCATCCCAGCAAGGAGCTGGAATAGTAAATTCATGTTCTCCACCGCCTGCTTCAAAGCATGATTTGACCTCTTCGAGTTGAAGTGAGATTCCATTTTTTAGCATTGCAGATACAGATTCTAGATTGAAGAATTCATCAAAATTACCTTCAGACCACATCGCGTCTTCGAAAACATTTCTTCCGTTCTCGATTGCTTGTTCTGCATGCTTTGGCACCAATTGGAATAACCATTCTTGTAATTGCTCAAATGAATCGGCAACTGGTGCCCTATGCATTAGTATCGCACAAAATGCATCTTCAACTTCTATACCCATCACTTGATGGGGAGATAATGGTCCTCTCAGGCCAATTCGGTAATTGAGAAACCATTGCTTTTCGCAACGGAGAAAAGTCGTTAGAGATGAGGCGGATAGTCTGCCTCTAGCCCTTCCGATAGATTGTGCTTCGGGAGGAACCTGTGCTGGCATATTTCACCCTCACGAATCAAATGAGTAATAATCGCCTTTAGTGCGTTGTTCTCTATCCTTACGGCTCGCAGATTTGTTTATTCGAGGCCTCTTTGAGTCATGGTCTCTCCTGAAGGTTACATCAACACCTTCCAAGAATCGGTTCATACCATTTCTCAAGTTGAATGGTCCTTCTGCCATACCCTGCTTACCTCCTTCTCCTTCAAACACCAAAAGTGAATCAGATACAATATCAATGAAATATACATCGTGATCTATGACAAACGCAGCTTTTTCATTTGCTTCCATGGTTCTGCGAATTGCCTTTGCAGTTTCCATACGCGCATTCGCATCCAAATGTGCACTAGGCTCGTCTAAAAGATATAAGTCGGCATCTTTACCTAAACAAATGGCAATTGCAACTGCCTGTGCTTCTCCTCCTGAGAGATTGTTTACTTGTTTAGCTAGCAATTCATCAACCCCTAAGGCTCGAATCACATTTACGTTGTATTCGCCACCTCTCCATCTTGGACCAACTTCTGCATCTAACCACGTCTGAACTGTACAATCCATGTCAGTATCAATATGCTGTGGTTTGTAAGAAATTGTAGCATCTGCTGTAACCCAGCCTGCATCGTATTCGTGTTCTCCTGCTAAGATTTTTACCATGGTGGATTTACCGGTTCCATTTGGTCCAACAACACCTACGACTTCCGCTTGGTGTACCTTTCCTTCACCAGTCTTGAGATTGAAATCACCTAATTTCTTCTCCAGACCTCCCCATTCAACTACTGGGTTTCCAAGTTCATTTGAACGATCTGTGTGGGTTTGGAATTTGATTGGTTTATCCCTGATTCTGACATTCTGTTCAACCAGGAAACCATCTAGATAGGCATTGATTGCTTGCCTAGTGGACCTTGCAGGTGTAAATATTCCAAACGCACCTTTCTTTCCATAAACGATGTGAACTAAATCAGCTAATACATCAAGAACTGCTAAATCGTGTTCGATAACAATTACCCTTGATGTTTCAGATAACTCTTGAATTATTTTGACTATGCGCATTCTTTCATGAATATCCAAGTATGACGATGGTTCGTCAAAGAAGTATACATCTGCTTCTTTCAATAATGTAGCACAAATAGCAACTCTTTGCAATTCTCCACCAGATAACTGATCTAAATCTCTCTCAAGTAAGTGATCTATTCCTAGTTTTGTGACCATTTCTTGATACAATCCTCTTTCATCAACCGAAGATAGCAACTTGCCGACTTTTCCTTTCACGGCTTTAGGAATATGATCTACATACTGTGGTTTTAGAGCTACTGTGATGTCAGATTCACTTACATCGATTAGGAAATCTCTCAATTCTCCTCTTGGTAAACTAGAGATTACGTCCTCCCACCAGAATTCATCTGCTTCAAAATCTCCTAAGTTTGGGATAATCGATCCACTAAGAATATTGAATGCAGTTGATTTACCCATGCCATTCGGTCCGAGAATTCCAACTACTGATTCTTTGGAGGGAGTTGGCAGTCTAAACAATCTAAATCCGTTCAACGAATACCTGTGAATCATATCACTCTCTAATTCTGCAGGCAATTGTGTAATAATCAATGCATCATGAGGGCATTTGTTAACACAAATACCACAACCTATGCATAACGATTCAGAAATGTGAGGTTTGCCTGTAGATTCATCCATCACGACACATTCTTGTCCGTTACGAACGGGAGGACAAAATGTCATACATTCATCCATACATTTCTTTGGTTGACAATTGTCTTCCTTCAGAACTGCAACTCGAATACTAATCCCCTCCAATTAAGTCGTCTTGCCCAATGTTCATGAATCAGCCGGTAGTTGTAGCAATACCGAGCCGATTAGCAATGTGCCAATCATATCGCCTTGCCACTGGCAAGAGTGTATCAAACCAGTCCTTTGACGTGCTCGTGTCCACGGATGAGCTTGGTTGTACATGGAGTTGGGAACTTCATGCTAGCCTTGCGTAGTGCATCTTTGGCCACGAGGTAATCAGCAGGTGTGAATTGTAGAGAAATAACACGTTGTCCACGCTTAACTCTAGCAGCGGTTCCGACATTCTTACCGAATGCACAGCGCATACCTTGAGAAACACGGTCTGCACCAGCGCCAGTTGCTTGTTTATTCTCACGTAGAACATGGTGAGGGTATGTGTGGATGCGTAGTGCGTAGTTTTGAGCGCCGGCAACTTTTCTGATCGTAGAGTTGGATATTACACGAGCAGCTTCAAGAGCAGTGTGTCTAATTTGACATGACTCATCTGCGAACAGACTCATTTCCATAAGGAATTCACCAGTCTCTGCAGCACGGCGATTTCCGGCGTAGTAATTCAGGATACGGTTGTTTGGAACACCACCGATATACTTGCGTCTGGTAAACGCAGGTCCCTTGAGTCTGCGGTACATCTTTGCGGGCTTACGTGCCATGCTTGATACCTCCGTGCGAGTTTGCGACCGACCTTCCCTATTTGACCATACCGATGTATTTCATTACCTCCCCGTAGGGGAAAGGTCATGGATGGGGCTTGCCTAGGCGGGGTAATGTCGGGCTGGCGTAGACTCCTTGAAGAGGAATCTGAACATCAGTGGTTATCGTTCGCAGTATTCGCAATTTTAGTTATTGGCGGGGCTGTTTTAATCGATTGGTCCAATGAATTATCCGGAGTTCACCAGGGTGGTCAGATAAATGCGGATGGAGTTATCTACGATTCTGCTGGCGACGCAGTGATGTATCAGACAGATGATGGAATGAGAATTTCACATAATGGTGTAGATAATCTTGAACGAGAAGCCACATGTTTGGAAGAATTCAAAGGAATTACATTTGCGTGTTTAGGTGAAGAAGGATCGATTGCTTTCATGCAGGAAGATAATCTCGGCTGTGAATCAGTTTGGTGCAATTTCACTATTGGACAGGAAACAGTTGCAAAAGACGTTTCAGTGAACGGCTATGACATGTTGATGATCATTCAAGTAGGGACCACTGATTCTTTGGCTGTTCTCAATATCGATGAAACATATTCACAAGATGATTACAATAAATTTACCGCCCAGCATGAAGGAAAGATGCACCTTGAAACTATGATTGCTACAGATGATGGGTGGCTAGTAGGGGGTTCGTGGCAAGCTCCAGCTAATTGGCTTGCATCAAATCCTGTTTCTCCACCTATGTTTGAATTGGTTCTATCTGTACAGTGGGATGGAGTTTCAGCACCATCATTGGAAATTATTCATATGGGTGATGAAGGGCAAATTCATGGCATATTCGAATCAGATGACGGATATGTGGCAACTGGTACTGCAGATACTATTTCAATAGTGGATAGTGAAGTGACTTCGTTAGGAGTTTCAAGCTATGCTTCAGTCGCAGATTCAAACAATGATGTCTGGCTATTTGGACAGATTGGCTCGACTACAGTAGCAATTATTTCAGACGGTGAGATAGATGTTGAGAAATTACCTGAACCACTTTCAGTAGATCCAACATACATCTATTGTGATGATGATGGAATGATATCTGTACATGGTTCAGATACTTCGGATAATCCTGCTGCCATTTCTATAGATAGCAATGCTAGAAATTCTTTCACTAGTTTGAGAGGTATATTGGATCTTGGATTTATCTTGATTTCAATAATTGTGATGTCTATAATGGGCTGGAATATTGCTGATGCAATTCGTAAAGGCGAAGTATTCTGATTTTTACTTTCATCCAATAGGATTAGTAATTTTTCAAGGGCATCATTTACGAACCCCCTCCGTAGTGGTATCACTCTAGCGCAAGCAATGGATGTGTCCCGATGGCTAAAAGAGGAATGATGGACCAATACATGGACATCAAAACAGAACATCCAGATTCTGTACTTTTCTTTAGGATGGGAGATTTCTATGAACAATTCCATGATGACGCAGTTGTCTCTTCAGAGGTACTTGGGCTAGCTCTTACTAGCAGAGATAAAAAAGCAGAACAGCCGATTCCAATGGCTGGATTTCCTTGGCATGCATTAGAGGATAATCTTCGGCAGATGCTTCAAGCCGGCTACAAAGTATGTGTGGCTGAGCAAGAAGAGGAATTACGTGAAGGAGCAAAATTACTCGAAAGAGTGGTAACAAGAGTTTACACTCCAGGTTCTCTGTACGAAGAAAGTTTGATCGGAACCGATGAAGTTGCTGGTCTGGCTGCAATATGCATTAAGTCCGAAGGAGTGGGTTTAGCAATTCTTGATGCATCTACTGGCCATGTTTGGACTGTGGAACATCATGGAGAGGAAAGATGGGGTCGCCTTCTTGATGATTTACTGAGAAGTAATCCTCGTGAAGTAATATTCTCTCCACGTGATGCGGATAGAGAAGATCTTCGAAATGTAATTTCGCAATTGGATGGAGTAACCCTTTCACAACATTCATCTTCTCGTAGAAAGGGTCAAACTGCTCTAAAGAGCATATTGGATGTTGCAGATTTGGGACATATCGATTTGGATGATTCCCCACTGGCTATGGATGCAGCAGGACTAGCAGCAGATTACCTTGCAGCAATGCATATCGTAGATTCAGTAGATGTTAGAGAAGTAGAGATCATGCGTCCAGATGGAAATATGATTCTTGATCAAACAACGCTTAGAAATCTAGAGTTGACTCAAACACTGGCTGGTGAGAAGGAAGGTTCACTATTGGGTGCAATTGACAGATGTAGAACTTCAATGGGTCGCAGAACTTTGAAGCAGTGGCTTTTGCGTCCATTAGCAAATAAAATCGAGATAGAATTTCGTCAAGATGCTGTTGCATCTTTAGCTAGGTCATCTAGAAGATTAGACGACCTTAGAATCAATCTGAGAGGGCTAAGAGATATGGAAAGACTTGCAACTCAATTATCTTACAACCGTTCAGGATGCAGAGATTTACTGGCTATCGGTCTTGCTTTGGAAAGAATGCCTAGGTTGAAGTCACTTTGTCAAGAAATGGATGATGATTTGATCAACAGATTGTCAAATGATCTAGATGTTCTTGAAATGATGAGAATTGATATTCAAGCTAATCTCAAGGATGAACTACCTTTGTCATCGAGAGATGGTGGCTTAATCAGAGAAGGCATCGATTCTAAGTTAGATGAATTAAGAAATGCGGCTGCTTTAGGCCATAAATGGTTCAAAGATCTTGAGACTAAAGAAAGATCACGCTTACAAATACCATCTCTAAAAGTTAGACATAATAGGCAAATTGGCTGGTTTATCGAAGTAACAAAGACCCATGTGTCTAAGGTTCCTGAAGAATGGAAAAGGAAGCAACAAATGACTAACGGTAATCGTTACATTACTGACGAAATAGTTGAATGGGAAGATCGACTAATGACTGCAGATTCGAAAGCTAATCAAATGGAATACAATCTGTTTAGAGATTTAAGAGATAGATGTCGAGAGAAGTCTAGAATCTTAGGCGCTATTAGTTCAAATGTAGGCCAAATCGATGTACTACAATGTTTTGCAGAGGTTGCTAGAACTAGATCTTGGACTAGACCATCAATCTTTGACGATCACAGATTGATCGCTAAAGGACTTAGACATCCTGTTTTAGAATTACAATCTGGTTTTGTTCCAAACGATATCAAGTTTGATCAAAAAAGGAAGTTTTTGTTGATTACTGGACCTAACATGGGAGGTAAATCAACTCATCTTCGTTGTGCTGCTCTAATGTGCGTACTTGCACAAGCAGGTTCTTTCGTCCCTGCTAGCAGTGCACAAATCGGGTTGGTTGACAGGATTTTCACTAGAGTAGGGGCTTCAGATGATATTAGAAGAGGGAGGTCAACTTTCATGATGGAAATGATGGAAGTTGCTCATATTTTGAAGAGAGCGACCTCTCAATCTTTGATTCTATTAGATGAAATAGGAAGAGGAACTTCCACATTCGATGGGTTATCGATTGCATGGTCGGTCACAGAGGATATCTGTAGTAGAATAGGTGCTAGGACATTATTCGCTACTCATTATCATCAATTGATTGGACTTGAAGGACAATCTGAAGGTTTAGTAAATGTGCATGTACAGGTGGCAGAATCTGATGGCGAATTGAAGTTCCTTCATACAGTCGCAGATGGGCCATGTGATGATTCATATGGTGTACAAGTAGCAGCGTTAGCTGGGCTTCCTCGCCATGTTGTTGAACGTTCAAGTGACCTACTAAGATTCTTAGAAACACAAGCACATGGGGCTAAAGCCGGAGAGAAAGGAGCTCCTACTGCTCGAAGTGTAGGCCAATCATCGCTTCTTGGGTTCGTTGGACAGCCACAGATTAGAATTGAAAAAGATCCGTTGGCTGAAGCAATCAAGAGTTCTTTGTCCAGTATAGATCCTGACTCAATGAGTCCACGTCAAGCCCATGATGCATTATACGATTTGTTACGAATTTTGGAGGGTGGAAAATGAGTAATCCTAGTAGAATAATTCAATTGGATGAGAAAACAATTGGACATATCGCAGCAGGAGAAGTAGTAGAGAGGCCAGCACAAGTAGTCAAGGAATTGATTGAAAATTCAATCGATGCAGGATCAACTAGAATTACAGTTGATGTTGAAAGAGGCGGATTTGATTTGATTAGAATTCTTGATGATGGTTCAGGAATCCATGAAGAAGACCTCTCGCTTTCACTTGATAGGCATGCAACCAGTAAATTGAGATCGCAAGAAGACTTAGCAGCTATTGGAACACTAGGTTTCAGAGGTGAAGCATTAGCCAGTATCGGAATGGTTAGCGAGCTATCCATTTCTAGCCGCCCCCAGGGTACTGAAGGTCGCAGTATTTTGATGGACAATGGGGACAAAGGAAATATCGTTCCAGCAGGTATTGCAGAGGGTACCTGTATCGAGGTGTCACATATTTTCAAGAATCAGCCTGCAAGACTAGCATTTCAGAGAAGACCTGCAACTGAAACAAGCAAAATCGTAGACGTTGTGGTTTCTCATGCTATTAGTCACCCTGAAGTTGGATTTAGATTAACTAGTGATGAAAGGGTGATTTTAGAAGTCCCTGCGGTTGATGAAATGGCTGACAGACTCTATGACATATTAGGTAGACAAGCGGGGAAGATGATAGAGATTTCATCACCTCCTAGTGATAATGATGCTCCAGGCGAAGAGAGTTGGACTGGTTGGATTTCTACTCCAGATATCACTCGAGGTAAAGGTGATGATATACACATTCTAATCAATGGACGACCTGTTGCTGCTCAGCCGTTTTTACAATCGATCCGAAGAGGATATCGCACTAGATTGATGCAAGGCCGTCACCCTGTTGCAGTTTTACTTCTTGATTTGCCAGCAGATGAAGTCGATGTGAATGTCCATCCAACAAAAAGAGAAGTTAGATTGAGAAACTCATGGAGGGTGCTAGAGAGACTTGAACGAGCAATTGCTCATACTCTGGAATCAACCCCTACCGAGCCAGAATCTAGTGGAGGGATTACTGGGATCACTTCGTTAGCTCCTCAAACTGAAGAAAAACGTACTATTGAGAAACCTGCGTGGGCTCAAACAGCACAAATATCACTCACAGGTCAAAAACCAATAGACATTAAAAAACAACAAAAACCACGACCAGTATCAATTTCTGAATCATCACAAATTACGATAACAGGTGATGAAGCAATCGCTCCAGCCCTTTCTTTGGGAGAAAGGGAATTACATCGACATGCAGGATTAGATGCTGAAGATATAGAGAAATCAGAACCACTCGGTCCTGTTATCAATGACTTACCTGCAATGGAGCCACTCGCTCAATTTGCTGATTCATATATTCTGGTGCAGGCTGAAGAGGAGTTGCTGCTAATTGATCAACATGCATTACACGAAAGAGTTCGTTATGAGAGGTTGAGGAACGACGAGAGTTTGTGGCAACCTCAGGAAAGAATATCTTCGGTTCCATTAGATTTAGATGCTAGACAAATTGCTAGATTAGATGCAAGAATTGATGACCTATCGAAAATGGGTTTTGTAATAAAAAATAATGCTGCTGGTTATTCTATAACAAGCGCCCCTGCTCTACTATCGGCCAGTGATTTGGAGCCATTTGTTCATGATATCCTATTGGATATGAGCGAGGATGGAGCCCCATTAGAGACGGTTGAAGAACGTAAAGATCACCTAGCTTTCCTGAATGCTTGTAGAGGTGCTGTAAAGGCGAATCAAAGACTAAATTTATCTCAAATGCGTAGACTATTAGATGATATGAGAAGAATTCCAAACCCTTGGGCATGTGTTCATGGCAGGCCTACTGCTATGCGAATTCCTCTAAATGCTCTCGATCATCATTTTGGTAGGCACGGATAATCATTTTACCTTAAGGCCACAACTCTGCAGTTGTTCAATGAATGATGGCCATGCTACTTTGTGAAGGTCGGGACCTTCAATTTCTCCTCCACACATTGATGCTAATATTATCGCAGTCATTTGCATTCGATGATCACCATATGTCTCGACTACATCCGTTGGTTTACGAGGTATCTGCCCTCCTTCCAATTTAATCCCATCATTTGTTGCGATTGAAGAAATTCCAAATTTTGAAAGCATCTCAACAGTCTTAGTTATGCGATTTGATTCTTTTAGTGCTGCATGTGATGCATCAGAAATTATACCTCCTTCGCCCAATGCCATCCAAGCAGCCATAGGTGTGATCAGGTCATTTGAATCTCTTAGTGAACTGTTTCCGAATGAGTGGCCTATTGAATCCTCTTCATTTGGTTTATTTGAAACATCTAAGCTTGCTAATTTAGCAAAAGCCATCATCGAAGCATCAGCTGGAATTTTGACATCCGGGCAATTCACCAGCCAAGGTTTACCAGGTTCAGTGGCTCCTGTGATTTTGCATAAGTCCCATGTGAGCTGAGAATGTTTTCTAGAAACCGCTTGTCCCTTTGTCACAATTTGGAAACCAGATGTACGAGGCGCCATTAGTAATAGAGATGAGTGAAATTGCGAAGACTTACTCACATCAATATTCACTTTTTGATTATTGAATGGACCCTTCAATGAAAATGGTAGTTCACTTTCTTGATGCTTTTCAAAAGAAATTTCTAATGGATTTAGTAGTTGTAAGGAACTCCTTGCTCGTAGACTTGCATCTCCATCTAAGGTCACTTCAAAATCACAAGTTGCAATTTGTCCTATCAAAAACCGCAGTGCAGTTCCACTATTCTTGCAATTTAGAATGCAATCAGGTTGAGATAACAGGCCTCCAGTAAATTTACTTCCATCCCACTCCAATCCAAGATTTATGAAACAATCAATTAGAGCTTGTACATCTTCACCAACTTCCCACATTTCGATATTGGTAGGGTTTGAATCCATACTTGCTAACGTTATCCAGCGCATTGAATGGCTTTTTGATGGAGGTAATTTCACAGTTCCAGAAAGATTACTCTTCTCAATAATCAATTTATTTTTGATATCCAAGGGGTGGCCTCGATTGGAATCATAATCTCTCCCCATGTTTGTGCCGAAACAGCACAACAACATGAAGTCATCCAAGGCACATATTGAAGTGCGTCTTTATCTAGGGTTAGTTATGGTCAGAGATGCTCGCAACAGGCCGTTACGAGACTTGCGAATTTCTTTGACTGATCGATGCAATATGCGATGTAGATATTGTATGCCTAGGGAGCACTTCGATGGAAATCATCAATTCTTAGCAAAGAAAGAGATTTTGAGTTATGAAGAATTGACCACAATTGTTCAATCTTTGATTCCATTAGGCCTTTCCAAAGTGAGACTTACAGGGGGAGAACCTCTACTCCGCAAGGATATTTGCTCATTTATCGAGATGCTTCCAAAGGATTTAGATTTAGCAATGACAACAAATGGGATCTTGTTGGAACGTTTTGCAAATGACTTAGCAAAAGCAGGTTTAGATCGAGTTACAGTTTCATTAGATGCTGTTGATGTAGAGACATTTCAAGCCATGGGGGATACAGATGAAACCCCTGAAACTGT
>QQSA01000028.1 GCA_003602535.1 Candidatus Poseidoniales archaeon | reverse complement strand
ATTGCAGATAAAGCGCTAATGTGCCTCGCTACAGCGATGGCAAATAGGCCCCTTGATGAGATTGGAAGTATTTTGATTGCTACAAGAGACTCCGACTTTGCGCTGGTTGCTCGTGCAATCGAGGAACGCTTTGGTTTCGGTGTTATTGCAAACAGCCGAAACCTAAATTCGTGGCTAAGGTGAAACTGGGCCTAAGTTTCTCACATGTGAGAAATAATCGCCTTACCGAATGCTGAACATGATAGTAGTTCTGCATCATCCATTAATCTTTCAAAGTCATAAGTAACAGTCTTTGCAGAAATAGCGCCTTCCATACCGCTTACAATTAGATCAGCGGCTTCAGTCCATCCCATATGGCGTAACATCATTTCAGCGGATAGAATTAGCGACCCAGGGTTAACCTTATCTTGGCCAGCATATTTTGGAGCGGTTCCGTGCGTCGCCTCGAAAATCGAGATTCCAGTATCATAATTGATATTTGCACCGGGAGCGATTCCAATTCCACCTACCTGGGCAGCTAAAGCATCAGAGATGTAATCTCCATTCAAGTTCATTGTTGCAAGTACTCCATATTCTGCAGGTCTAGTGATTATCTGTTGAAGCATAGCATCTGCAATTACATCCTTGATTGTGATTGTATTTCCAGTATTTGGGTTTGTGAAAGTACACCATGGGCCTCCGTCCAATTCAGTTGCGCCAAACTCATCTTTAGCAAGTTGATAGCCCCAGTCACGAAATCCACCTTCGGTGAATTTCATGATATTCCCTTTGTGAACAAGGGTTACTGAATCTTTGTCATTATCAACAGCGTACTTAATTGCAGCTCTGACAATTCTAGCAGTGCCTTCTTTGCTAATCGGTTTGATTCCAATTCCAGATGTGTCTGGGAATCTTATCTTGTCAACTCCCATTTCATTGACTAAGAAATCAATTACTTTGGCTACACCTTCAGATCCTGCTTCCCATTCGATTCCTGCGTATACATCTTCACTATTTTCTCTGAAGATGATCATGTCGACATCGCCAGGCGACTTTACAGGAGATGGAGTACCTTCATACCAACGTACAGGTCTAACACATGCAAACAGGTCGAGTTTCTGCCTGAGAGCGACATTTAGTGACCGTATCCCTCCGCCAACTGGAGTGGTTAGCGGGCCCTTGATTGAAACCAAACCCGATCTCATTGAATCCAATGTTGCTTCAGGCAACCATTCGCCAGTATTGTTGAACGCTTTTTCTCCGGCCAATGTTTCGCTCCAAGTAATCTTCTTATTTCCTGAATAGGCCTTTGATACAGCAGCATCGACAACCTCTATCATTACAGGCGTAATGTCGACTCCAATCCCATCTCCTTCGATGTAATGTACGATTGGGTTTTCTGGAACTACTAATACTCCATTTTCCATTGTTATCGGGGTGCCTGACATGATGCTCATGACGGGCCAACTTGAGCCCCTTCATCAACACAGCGGTCAACGGTGGTTTCATCTCTTAGGGCTTATTGGGCGATTTATGCAAGGACGTGTTGAGTGGACAGGTGGTAAAAACATGGTCGGAATTAATTCTAATGGTCAGACCATTGAGATGAACTGGGATGACGGGCCAAGTCCAATGCAACTAACGTTACAAATGGTAGGCGCTTGTTCACTTGTAGATGTTGTAATCGGTTTGAAAAGCCGCAACTTTTCCAAAGTTTGGGTTGAGATGGATTCAACACGCAATGACGAATCGCCTCGTTATTTTACTTCCATGCACATGGTTTACCATGTTGTAGGCGATGTCCCTCTAAAATTAGTAGAAAGGGTAGTTCAAAAATCTCACGAAAAATACTGTAGTGTGTCCCACAGTATCAGAGATGACTGCAAGATGACTTACAGTGTAGAAGTACATGCTGAGTGAAATCAAACAATGTCATGCACAATCCAAGATCCATTTAATGTTGGAGCGGAAATACTAGCCTCAGTACCGCTCGCCAATAGCAATTGTCGCGGCAGAGTTTCAATTCCAGTGATCAGTAGGCCTGCTAAAGCATCGTGAATTTTCACCCAATTATCTGAGATTCCTTCAGGGGCAGGTATGATTTCAGGCTCCCCATCTACCTTCACTGATGCCCAGGGTTTGACCAATCCTGAATCTCCTAAATCTACAATCATAGATAATGTCAATGAATCACCATTGAATTTAACTTCACTAGAAGATGGCACTAACTGGCACTCTTCTGGTAGTCCAGATAGGCCAATCTCTCCCCGATCTTTCCTCATTGTTACCAAACGCCTAATCCAGGCCATCAGTACACTATGAGAGTAATTCAATGAATTAGTGGGCATATTCGTATCTTCAATTGAACTTTCTTCCCAGCCCCATTCACATCCATCGGAAGAAATGGGTAGTAGGTTAGGCATCCAAGAGAGATGAGACGGACTAGCATCTGGATGGTTTATTGAAACAGATGGAGTTCCGTTGCTGTATTGAGCTTCTTTCTTCGATACAGACCCGGGGACAGAGATTACTAATCCGAGAATAATTGCTAGAGGGTCTAGAGCTGGCGGCCATCCATCAAGAGGCTCAGCCTCTTTTTCCAACCAAACACCTTCAGCCAAATCTGCAGCAAGTCCTAATCCTTCAGCAAATTGTAATGCTTCCGACCATCCAGTCTTTGAAAGTCCGACATCTAATGCTGCCCTGCCCATTGACCTAGCAGCCGGGGAAAGGCTCTCAGTGTCATTTAGAGCTTCTAACCATTCACTCAGTATCTGGTCGCCATCACCAAATGATCTCCTTTCGGTTTTTGATATTTCAGACAACCATGCTTGCTCTTGAAGAGCCCTTTCCTTATCGCTAATTCCTAACTGTTTCTGTAGTGTTTCAAGCATTTTCGCACCATTGCGAGACAATGCGCCATCGGACCAAGCTAATGCCAGGCCATGCTCGAAAGGAGTTGGAGCCATAGTTTAGCCTCCGATGATATCTCGGACTAATTGTAAATGTCTTTCAAAAGTTAGTCCAAGCTCACCACGCTTACGGGCCAATAATTCAACTTCAGACGGGTCAAGTATGTCATCAACCCATACTGTTTCTAGAAGAAGTTTGTATGTGGATTCAGCACCATTACTAATACTCGAAGATGCTTTTTCTAATGCAGGAGCATCTTCATCATCGAATGATAAAACGATTTCATCGTCTTCGTCATCTTCATCATCTGAGAATGCTGACAAAAGATCGTTCTCTTCGAACGAATCCGGTCCACTGTTAGTTTGCAGTGGTGATTTAGAACCAATTTCTAGTTCAGCAAAGGGATCTATGTCATCCTCATCTTCTTGTGGAATTCCTGTGGTTTCAAACGGCAACATTTTGCTCAACTAAATTAACTAAATCTCTCATACTTATTGAAACCATGTATTGATGCATCTTATGGTCAAAGCCATTTACCATGAATTTCTAATGTAATAATAATGAGGAGATTTTATGCTGGCACGTGATGTTTTGGGATGGCGTATCCTAGCATTACTACTGGCAGCGCTCCTAATTAGCACACTTCCTCAGTTAGAACAGGTTGAGGAAGAATGGTCTGAATCTATCGAAGGAACCCATGTCGATGAAGTGCTTGAAAATAGTGACGAAGAACAAACTTCGAATGATGATGATGCCGATAACGAATCTACAGAAATTGCCAGAGTAGAGTCAGATGAGGACGCATCTTCCTCTAAAGAATCAGACTCTTCATCCGATGAAGAAGCATTTGCAGAATCAAATTCAGATGAAGTCGGAAATACTGAACCATCATTGTCCGATCCAAAAATGGTTCAAGAATCTGAATGGATACTACCTGCAACCCAAGTGATTGTTGTTACAATGATGGCAATAATGGCAGTCGGGTTAATCACTTCTACAGCTACTGCCATTTTTGCTAGCGAAGGCGCTAGGTTTGCGATATTACTTGCAATAATGGGCCCATTACTTGCAATTACTCAAAGAGGCCCGGGCGGAATATTCACACGCGGTCGCCTGTTAGGATTTATTGAGGCACATCCAGGTATACATTTTTCAGCACTTAGAGATGCTTTGCAATTAGGAAATGGGGTAACTGCTCATCACATTCAGATTTTAGAGAAAGAAGGCAGAGTGATTTCTTGGATGGATGGTCGTGTTAGACGCTTTGCATCATCTGGAGTAGATCAAACACGCTTAAAGGAAATTCAAAGCCCAGTTACCGGGATGCAGGTGGCGATTTTAGAGATTTTATCAGAATCGGATAATCTTGGGATTCAATCTGGAGAATTGCGTGCCAAATTGGAAACCAGTCGTCAATTATTGTCATACCACATGAAACAAATGTCAGAGAGAGATTTTGTCAAGTCATCAGGCAAAGGAAGATCTACTCGTTGGTATCTTTTAGAGGCAGGACGAATACAACTGAATAACTCATCACACTTAATTGACAATTAGTGTTCAACATTCAAGTCAAATGGCTGGTACGGGTGTTCATGAGACGAGTATTGGCCCTGCTTATACTCCTGTCCATGCTTGGACAGATCCAAGCATCCCCCGAAGGGATAGACGACATTGCCGATGATGGGTGTGTTTGTCATGGGGGCATAGATGATACCGTTTCAGTAATTCTTGATGGACTTCCAGATGAATATAATTCTTCAGAAGAATACAATATCACTTTAACAATCGAATCAGAAATTGAAGTGAATGAAGTACAAGGTGGATTCAGGATTCTAATTTCAGAAGGAGAAATTATTGGAGATGGTTGGCAATACATAAAAGGAGGCTATACTCATACTGGTGAGATTAATGACAGACGCGTATGGAACGCAGTTTGGATTGCACCTGCTGAAAATGATGCTTTAGCAACCTTTGTAATTCATGGAAATACTGTAAATGGCAACAATGAAGTTTCAGGAGATGAATGGAATTCACTATCAATAGCAGTTCCGGGTACAGAATATACAGGAGACAAGTCTGCTCCAGAACTGACAAATTCTTCAATCAAATCATCACAGATCATTGTTGCAGTTTTAGCTGCAATAATCTTGATTGTATTAACAGTCCCAGTAATACGCGATAGTCTAGGCGGAAATACTGAAAATAAATCCAACGAAGAAGATTTCGAATTCAAGAAAAACAAGAATGTTTGAATCAATTTACGAATTCGATATTTCGTGATTTCAATGCACGCAATTGCCGATTTTCACTAGCACCGTGAATCTGTTCAGATCTGACTCCAGTAAGAACTAGCATCACTCTGATGTCCTCGCCTAGATTTTCATCAACAGCCGCACCCCAAATAATTCTAGCATTATCTGAAATCTTGCCCTTAATCAATTTCGCACACTTTTCGGCTTCGCCTAATGTTAGGTTAGGTCCGCCTACGACATTGATTAGTGCACCTCTTGCGTCTGATACATCCAAATCTAGTAGCGGCGAATGTAGCGCTTCAAGCGTTGCAGCTTCTGCTCGACCAGGTCCACTAGCAGCTCCTAATCCAATCATTGCAACTCCTGAACCAGAGTTGATTACCGCCTTCAGATCCTCAAAGTCAAGATTAACCATTCCGTCAGTAGTCAATAGTTCTGTAACTCCTGTAATCGCTCTAACAAGAAGCTCATCACCTACTCTAAATGCACTAGCCAATGGCAAGTCACGAACTCCTTCAATCTCCAGTAAGCGCTCATTAGGAATGACCAGAATTGTGTCACAGTACTCTCGTAATCTTTCCAGACCCCATTCAGCATTTTGCTTTCTTAATGTTCCTTCAGATTCGAATGGATATGTTACTACAGCTACTGTCAAAGCACCCTGTTCCTTAGCCAATCTTGCAATATGTCCAGCAGCACCGGTTCCTGACCCTCCTCCCATTCCAGCAGTAATAATTGCAAGTTGGGTATCTTCAGTAATTCTACGCAGATTGTTTTCACTTTCCAATGCAGCAGCTTCACCTTTTGTTGGATCTCCACCCGCGCCTCTGCCACGAGCAGTCCTTCCGATCAAGACTTTATTCTCTAGCGGACTCATCAACAATGCTTGTGCATCTGTGTTGATCGCATGTCCAGTGACATATCGATTTTCAAACAGACCTTCTTCATGCAGCCGACTCACTGCGTTGCATCCAGCACCGCCTGCGCCATATACTCTAATTCTTGGCTGCAGGGATTCCAGAAGCCGACGTAATTCTTCATCGTTTGACTCCATTTCTTCAACGCTAGTCGGTCTAATGGAAGGTCCTTCTTCTTCTTCAGCAAGCTCGAGAACACGCTCGATGAGGTGACGCATATTGCTTCATCCTCATTCCACCTACCTTGAATGTGCCGCCACCCCTAAGGGGTGAGAGGCCGATTAATCAACCCGAGTTTAATCGCGGAGACCATCTTCACAGACCTGGTATACGCACTCGCCATCTGGAAGGTTTGGAGAGTCAACTAGGCGAGCAATCCTGCGCCCGCCTTTTGCTTTACGAAGGTATAGTCTGAAAGTAGATGCGTGTGCTAGAACGTGTCCACCAATCGGTTTTGTTGGATCGCCCCACATTGCATCTGGCTTACTCATTACCTGATTGGTTACAAGGACTAATGCGTTATTTACATCAGCTAATTGTTTCAGATCTTTCAAGTGGCGGTTGAGCTTTTGTTGTCGGTTTGCAAGCATTCCTCGTCCAACGAATTCAGCTCGGAAATGACTCGTTAGAGAATCCACAATAATCATCTTGACATTGACTCCTCTACTCATTCGCTTAATTTCCTCTGCAAGTAACATTTGGTGTGCAGAGTTGTATGCACGTGCTACATGAATTCTCTCTAAGACGGCCTCAGGGTCTAGTCCGTGTCCTCGGGCCATTTGGGTGATTCTTTCTGGGCGGAATGTATCTTCTGTGTCGATGTAGAATACATCTCCATCAAATCCACCTTGTTCAACCGGCATAGTGCAGTTAACTGCTAATTGATGACCAATCTGAGTTTTTCCTGAACCGAATTCACCATACACTTCTACTAGAGATTGGGTTTCAAACCCACCTGCTAGTAAATCATCAATAGATTGTACCATACTCGAAAGTTTCTGGACTTCACGCCTTCTTTCTAGTAATGCAGAACCCGAAACGAATCCGCCGATATTTGCCATCTTCTTTGCGGCTTGGATAATTTTACCAGCCACAGCTTCTCCGAGTTCAGCCTGTTCTGCAAGGTCAGGAGGGCTCATTACCGCTAGCGCTAACAATTCATCGAATCCAGCTTCGCGCAACTTTTCTGCTGTCGCTGGACCTACACCTGGTAGGTCTTCGATAGTTACCTCCGGCTCCAATTGCTCCTCCATTGTGATAACCTCTGTTTCAGACGCTTCTTCTTTCTTCTGCTTACTCGACTTGCTTTTTGCTGCCATGAACCGAACTGTCCAGCCTAAGTATATCAAGGCAAGAAGGGGTCCTTACCTTATGCTTGAAAGTGGTATCTATTGAACCCATGCATCAAAAATGAAACACTGCGAGGTTGCACTTCACTTTCACTTCACTTTCACTAATCACGAGGGTTAGGGGAGTCCTCAGTACCTTCTTCATATGCAACGGTGACATCATTCTCTACATTCACATTGTCGTCTTCAATGACATCAACTTTGATTTCATAATTTCCGGCCACTATATCTTTTGCAACATG
>QQSA01000027.1 GCA_003602535.1 Candidatus Poseidoniales archaeon | reverse complement strand
TAAAGCATTGTAGAATACTCCCGCTCCATTCAATCCAACATTTGCTATCATGAACATTATCAATGCCCAAATCCAACCCAAAGATACTCCGAGATAAGGTGAAAGGGCTAACAAAATACATGAGATGGTGCCTACAAATGTAAGGGTCCGAAGCCACCACATCTTGATCATTCTTCTATCTGCAATTACTCCTAATGATGGTGCACAAATTGCAACGATTAGAGCACCGATCATCACTGCTCCTGAAAACATTGCATCTGCAGTCCATTCCGAACCTAGGAATTTTGTTGAAATACCATTAGCTTCAGCGAATAAATAGGCAAACCAAGCTGGGAACACAGCGGTAGTAACCGATGTTTCAAAAGCGCTTTTTCCCCAATCATATGCACAATAACCTCGTACGCGTTGGTCTTCTGCCATGCACGATGACCTACATGTTTGCTTATGATGGTTGGGCAGGATTAGTGAACCGGCATATGTTTCAATAACATAATCATCACAAGCCGAGACAATGGCATG
The DNA here is from genome assembly GCA_003602535.1 of Candidatus Poseidoniales archaeon. GTDB lineage: Archaea > Thermoplasmatota > Poseidoniia > Poseidoniales > Poseidoniaceae > MGIIa-K1. The sequence continues at coordinate 27,507 of QQSA01000027.1, read as the reverse complement.
GATTCAACCTGCTGAAAATACTCACGCTTCATTAGTAGAAGCAATGCAGCGCATGGATGGGGTTGAATTTGATTTACGATTAACTGCTGATGACCAATTGGTTGTCCATCATGACCACATAGTTTCAATTCCAGAAAATATGCTAGAAGGACGTTCAAGGATAGTTGAAGATTGGGATTTGTCAGATTTAGAAGAAGTTGGTTTTTGTTCATTTGAAAAATTAATGTCTGATAAAGAATGGTTGGTACCATGGCAAGAACATTCGAAAGTAGCCTGTCTAGAAATCAAAAGGAGTTTGCCGAAAGTTGCTAAAGATCCTACAAAAAGAATGGCTAGAGTAATGGAACTTGCAAGTGTAATGGTTGATGAAGCAGGTATACATAATCAAGCAGCAGTATTCTATGCATTTCATAGACCAATGGCTAAGGTTGCTAAGTTATCTGGATCAAAGAGACCATGGTCGAGACTGCTACCTATTGTTCCGAGAACCGGCTCGCACAATAGCAAAAGATTCCGTGCAGCACCTGAATTCATAGCCTATTCTTTTGCTCGTCTTTTAAGATCGCAGAAAAATTCAGGTGCTCCAATGATGCCATGTGCAGTAGATTATTTTGAAGGCATCAAGAGATATCTTCACCTAGGATTACCGGTTGGTTTGAAGGGTAAACAATTACGAAGATTGACAAAGATTAGGAATGGTTTCCCCGTATATGTTTGGCCTGGCCATATCGAGTTAGAGCGTGATTTATTGGATGCAGGTTTGTCTTTACTGACTGATAATGCAGATTCTGAAATGAAGTTACCATGCGGTAGTAGTCGTTGGTTGAGGCCTGCGACTATGCCATTAAATGAAGAACAAGTTGCGGGATTACGTAAGGGGATCGTTCCCGAAGATGTAGCTCCATGGCACGAGATTAGTGATCAACAATTAGGTTGGGATGCTGTAAGAATGATTGGTCACAGAGGATGTGGTAAATCGCCTCGACCAGTAATTCAATCTAGGTGACGAAGAGTTTGTTCTTCAGCAATATATTTTGGACGGTAAATTGGGATTCCCTTACCATTGCGCATCACAGTTCTTTCATCGACGATTTGCGCACCAATTCCTGCAACTCTCGCCCAACCAAAGAATGTGGTGTAATATTCAGCGTCTTTAAGTCCAACGAAATTGAGTAGAGTCCCACTTGCGATGTCAACATTTGCATTCGTGTTTCTTATTTTTGGATTCTCGGAAAGAACCATTGGTGCAACCTGTCGTAAAACTCTGATTATTCTGAAATATTCGTCATCAGGACAGATCTCTTCACCCAATGCGAATTGTGCTGTTGCGCGAGGGTCTTCGCTCCTCAAAACAGCATGGCCGAATCCGAATACAGGGCGCTTAGCTTCTAATTCGCCTCTGACAAATCTTTCTACCTCTGCTGGGTCTGAAGTTCCTATTCGCTTTACAAATTCGAAGCATGATTGATTAGCTCGGCCATGTAGTGGTCCGGATAAAGCATTCATTGCACCAGCCATTGATGAATAAACAGTAGCATGTCCACTCGCAACAGCCTTACCTGCAAATGTGGAGAGGTTCCCTCCACCGTGATCCATATGGAGGACTAGGTATGTTGACAAAACACGGTTCATCACTGCCTTGTCAACTCCTTCAAAGTCTAATGTATTGGTAAATCTTCCAACTAATGGCAGCGAGAGGTCGTCTTCCGGGATGTTATCGGTTCTGCCTTCTCTGTAACGGAATATAAGACCCATTAATCGTGGCATTCTAGCAATCAAATTCATTGCATCTTCCTTCCAATCATCTACTCCTCCGAGCATTCCGAGAGTATGAATGCCAATCGACAACCAATCCATTGGATGACCATCCTTCGGCAGAGAAGACAGAACTTGTTCGAGACCTTCAGGTATTGCGCCTCTAGATTGCAAATTTTCTCTAAATTCAACAGATTGTTCTAATGTTGGTAGATCTTTGTGAAATAGCAAGTAAACGATGTCTTCAGGCGACATCATTGCTAATTCACTGATAGGATATCCGCAGTAATGAACGCCTTCTTCAGGAGTGACATATGATGTCCTGCAAGTACCTACTGGGACTCCACGCAAACCTGTATTCAGGTGTGCTGTGGTCAAGTCTAGCAGGGACTCTTGGTCACTCATGAATTCACCATCCGCACACAGGGACAAGAGGGTTCTGTATAAGTGCGACGCTAAATTTGCTCTATCAAAGCCAATTAGGTGTTATTTGCAACACCTAGTTTAAGTCGCTAAAAAACCATCTTCTAGGCAAAAAATTTCATCGTTTTGGAGGCCATTTCCTGAATCCTCTGGTTGCATCTCTGTCTTGGATAATTTTCGTCCTAATTGTATCTCCACTAATGATGAATGCTTCCTCTGAATCTAAACCAGGACATTCGTCAACTGTTTTCTTCCAGGAACGATCTGAACGTACGTTTTCAGCCCAAAAAGGGTATGACCTACATTGAGCAGGTCTAGCTTCATATGTTGTACATTTCTTTTCTTCATCTAGATAGATGCAAATGTCTGTAACTGGGTCGGATTTTAGTATCCATCGTCCATCAAGTGTTTGTCTACAATCTCTCTCCAACCATTCTTCAACTTGCAAGTTATGGTGCGATGACATAATCTCTGCATCTTCTGGGCGCAGATAGACGATGCCGCCTGGCTCATCACAACATTTACCACAATTTGGTTGACAAGAAAATGGCACTCCTGCCATCCACCAAGGAGGTTGCATCATTCTTCACCTATCGGCTTGAGAACGGTTATTGGAGTCAGCTTTGCATATTCTGGTAACTGTGATACATTTTCTAACTCATATTCAATTTCAGCGACTCTGTCAGCAATTTGGATTAACTCTTCGACAGATGCTTCCTTGCTTTTCTGCGCCAAATCCATCATCTCATTTTCCAGATCAGCTAGTTGATTTGATTTTTGCAAATGATCTTTATTCATTCTCTCAAACATTTGATTTGTTATGCTATCGATGCTAGATGCCGTTTCGGCTACTCTGACTTTATCAAAACCGGAAATAGTATCTTCCCTTTGAACCAAGAAATCATCTCTCTCATCAACAGTAAGAGTAGTTGTAACATGCGGAATTAAGTTATCTTCAACCAATACTTGGTGTAGTTTATCTCTCTCTTCTACGGTTAGTTCAGGAACTTCCCAATCATCTTCTAATTCCGGAAGAGTAGATTTTAGTTCAACCCCAGCAATATCAGTACCTGTGTATACATGATCTAGAGTTTCGGAAATCATTCGTGATGCTATTTCTTCTAAATCCTCTCTTTCAGTAAATACTTCTTGCTCAGTCATTGCTTTTGGTTCGTCAGCAAGAATAGTACTAACATCACTGCTATTGACTACTCTTTCACCAGATTCGATTGCTAGTGCTACCTTTTCGAACGCGCTATTTGTGCTCCGCCAACTACCGTCTCCATATTGAACAATACGTGATAACATGCTGTCATCTAGCAATAGGGCACGGCCACTTGCAGATCTTCTTAGATGAGTAATCAGTGAAGACGAACTAGGATTACTCATCCATATGCTGGTGGCAGAACGCATTACTTCCCAAAGCCTGCGTGCTTGCCATTCGTTAGAATCTACTCGTGATGTTGCGATTACTTGGACACCCAAATTTAGTGCATAATCAATCATTAAACCTAATTCGGTAGCAATCCTTTCTTCTGCTAGGTGTAAGTCATCAATGGCAATTAGGTTTGCATGAGCTACAGCATCTTGCCATCCATCTGGTAATGATTCCCATCCTCGCATAGAGGATGTTGATAGCAAGTGGACATTACCATCTTGCCTTCGAATCATTGCTTGGACTGACGCACTTAGAATGTGAGATTTGCCAGTACCACTATCTCCCAAAATCAATAGTGGATTTATTGTAACTCCTGGTTTGCTAATCACCTTTTCACATGCCATGGATGCCCTAGAATTCTCATCGACTACATGCCATGTCTTCCATGTATTGTGCTCTGACAAATATTGTACTGGTGGCCATTTGGGTTTGAAAGAAAGATCTTTCATTCCATAATCCGTTGAATTTGTTGAATATCCTCTTTGGCTATCCAATACCTCCGCCCAAATAGGCCTACCATCTGTCAAAACGCCAAGTTGATCACTCAATAGTTCTTCATTGACTTCATTAGTGACCTTTTTCTCCCTCATATGATTCATTCTCTGGGCAGCAATCTGCGCGAGTGATGTTTCTCCTTCATCCAAATCAAAACTTGGAATCCAAGGTATTGTTTCTCCAAGGATGCTATCTGCTACCATGTCGAATACGGGGCGAGTTTTCACTCCGGTTCTAGTAATCAAGTCGCCATCTCTTGTATCTTCAACTTCGCCGACTCCTCTTAATCGATTCAATTCCGATAATGCTGGCCTACCAATTTGCTTCTTTTTGCCAAGAGTTTGTCGAGCGTTGGCTAGAGCAAGTTGGAGTTTTTCTTGGCGTGAAGTGCTCATTTCTCATCCTCCTCGAATATCCATGATTGCAATTCTTTATCCAAGTCTATCTTCCTTTGAGGTACACTGGATGCTTGAGATCTTTTCGAAATGTTACGTTTCACTTCAATGCCTCTTGCTGCGGTTGGACTGATTACTTCTTTGCCTGAAGATTTATTTTTATCAGGTGCAGAAACAGTCTTAGGTCCTAATTTGGTTTTTGGTAGAGACCTTTCTTTAGTAGTAGAATCTTGCCTTACAGCATCACTTAAGTCATTAGGAATAATATTTGGAATCGATGGTAATTTACCTTCTCTACCTTGTCCAATCGCAGTCTTAGGCATTGTATTTGTATTTGGAACAATATCTGGAATATTCACGCTCTTTACTGCAGCGAGACCCGCCCTTTTCGTATCTCTATCACTCATTAAATCAACTTGTTTTGATTTGCGCCGTTTGATACGTTGAGGCGTTCTTGGCCCCTTAGATTTCTTGACCATCGGAACTTCCTCAACCACTTCTTCGACCTCTTCAGTCAAGATGATTTCCTCTTCTTCGACCTCTTCGAACACCACTTCAGCCTCCAATGGTTCTGGTGGAATCTCTTCTTCAGCCACTTGTACCTCATCAATCTTGAATGGTTCTGGAGTATTTTGTTCGAGATATTCTTCTAATCTCAATAGCTCTTCTTCTGTTGGTGGAGCCATCAATGGATGGTCCAACAATGAATCTGGATCGGAATTCCATGATTGGATAATGTCTGATTCCAAGTAAGGTGCTGCACGAATCAATTGAGCCGCTTCTGAGCTGTTCCATGCAGCCTTATCGAAAGAAATCAGTAAGCAATCATCTTCAAATCTCATTCTGTCTCCTAACTCGCGAACCATTTCAATGACTGCTTTTGACCCACAAATATTAGCCAAATATTCTAATCCGTCCAGTACTAAAACCGCTCTCAAGTTTCCTTCGAGGAAACCATAAACAGTTCCCTTGATAGCGTCGATATCAACGAATTGTACGCCTTCAGATTCTCTTTGCGAAAGCCATAGGCAATCTTCTGCTGGAAGATTATGGTTCACCACTAAATCTTCTCTTGTTTTCCTACTAATGACAAGCAATGGCTTTCCATGCGTCTTGAGATTGGAAGCTAGCGTGAAAAGTAAATCTGTTTCATTGGAATATACACATCCTGGTTTGAGTAATTTCCCTGCGATAGTCAGTTTGTTTACCATCGAAGCAGCCTTAGTTTTGATGAATTCAGGTGCTTCAATCGATGCTTCAATGGTAGGTAACTTACTCGCCTTTGTCCATGCATTGGAATGATTACTTACCTCTTGCCACCATTTCGAAGATTTCTCTTCTTCCGGTGTATCAATAACTAATTTAGCAGTTGGGTGAAGATCTAGAATCCTTGTAATATTTACATCCTCAATCAATTGAATTTTGCAATCTAACTCTAGGCAGTCCGATTCAATTTCAATGAGTGCTTCAACACCTTCTAGAATTGCATCCGATTCGTGAATTGCAGCAGCAATTGAGCCACTGGTAACAATTACTTGACCAACTCTAGGCATTGACTCTACAGGAGTCCTTTCACACCTGATGTAACCTTTAGAGTTGAGTTGGATCATCTCATTGACTAAGGTGGCAAGAACGCTAGCGCCTCCCCTCCTTTCTTCGATGATATTGCCCCGTGGGAACTCGACCATACGCACCCCTACGGGGTGTTGGTAATTCTACCCCTCTTGAATGATGGGGGTGATTAATGCAATTCAACGACGGTTTCATGTCCTAAACCCTGTTAGCCGTTGTATGGGCGAACAGAAGGGGCTGATTCCTTTCCTTAATACCCCATTGGGGCGAGATTTAAGGAATTCCACCTACAAAACATATGGCATTCGTGCCATCTTATTTTGCGCTTTAATTTTTGTAACTCTGTACTGGTTTGTAAATTTAGCAATAGTTGTGTCTATGATGGTAATAACTTCAGGTATAATTTTGTCACGAGTCAAGTCGCATGTTGATGTTCCAATAACTGTAAGTCTAGGGCACCCTTTTATGGATTCTGAATCACTATCCAATTCTGAAGTTATGGTCAAGTTTTCTCAAGATTGGGTTGACCCAGGAGTCAACCGTCTAAAGTTGGTTAAAGATCCAATTCATGGATGGACAATCCATAAACAAGATGAGGACCTTTCAATCCTTTCAATTTGGGATACAAAATTGAGTGAAAAAATATTGACTCGGCAGTTATCGATAATCAATCAGGCAATATCTCTAAACAATGCAATAAATGAAACAAATGATGAATTTGAAGATGCAAGAGAAAGAGAATCTTTGGAATCGACTTTACTCGAGAGAGAATGGCTTCCAGAAGATGAATTTGAGGTTCAAGGTCCGATTTCAAGAATGTTTTCATCCGAGTGAATCTATTCGAACCGCCATTTAACACACCGTACCTTCAAATGTTGAATTGCTAGCGACATAAGTTATGGGCACGGTGCCGGCTTGGACTGAAAGTTTGAGTTCACTAGATGATTCTCAACGTGAAATGCTTACAGGAGGGGGCCTTTCAAAGCGATTCTCCCGTCTTCCATTATGGTTGTCGCATCCAGCAAATATCGGTGCATTCTATGGAGTATTAATTTCTCTAGCTTTACTATTACCATATTACATGACTGAAGAATTTTGGTTCGAGTTGTGGATTCTACATGCTAGTTTGCTCAGCCTTGCAGCAGCATTCCTTGGCTTGATGAGTCGAATTCTAAATCTTATGACGAAACGGATGCCAATGCAAGTTTATCGCAAAATATTGTATCCTATGCCTTTTGTTGGATTTACACTATTCACATTAATCCATACCGATTTATTGGTGTCGAATTCGTTTACTCAGTATCTATCATGGGGATTGTTAATTATTCCTGGGCCAATGTATGTTCATCTTTCTTGGGCACCTAGGTGGAGATTATTATGCATGATTGAAGATGGAGATAATCCATTCAAAGGGTTACCTGTTTCTGATAATGAAAGGAGTACTGAAGTTTCAGACATGGCCGGTGATGATTCAGAATTAGTAGAAGTGGTAGAATCATTTGAAGAAGAATAATCTAAAATCAATCTATCGTTGAAGCAGTTACATTTCCAATGCTCCTACTTTCAATATCATAAAACATTTGCAATTGGTTGTCTTCATCGAATTGAGTTGTGCCTCCATTTGTATTTGCTACAATTTCTATTGTCCAAATGCCTACACCCCCTCCTTCGATTGAAAACCGCTCTAGATACTCTTCTTCGGTTTCTGCGAATTCACTTTCAGGCTCATTGATGATCGCATCCCATCGGAAAACCTGATCAAAATCAGTGCATTCTAATTCTCCTTCTGTAACTTCGCCAAACAAATCTGTATTCTCTGGAGGAATAACTTGCCATTGTACCGTGTCAGGTTGTTCATTAGTCACACTTGTTTCTGATTCATCACAGCCTAAAAATAAGACAAAACGATAGGTGTCTCCGCTTGTTCCAGTATCGAATTCAACAGAAACCTTGGCTTCATCCGCCATTAGAGGATTGCCGTTGGTTGATTCTCGGGTATCATCGAAATCTAATTGCCATTTGTAAATACTAGCAGGCGCAGATGATTTTGAATCGAACATTAATTCACCTAATCCCATTCCAATTGATGATGTGATTAGCAATGTGACCAATGCGATAATTGTTGGCTTAGCAACCCAAGATTTACTGTCAAATTTAATTTCAAATTCCTTTGTCGATTGATAATCACTGATTGAATCAATGACAATAGGTCCGTATTGTGCTGAAAGAATTGCAAAAATAGCGAACGGAATAATAATTGCAAAGTAGTATCCTAATGCTGGACTCCATGTCGTTAAGATACTAGATGAAGTAGAATCAAATGTGACCTCTCCTGGAGTTACAGTACTGCTACTGCTAAATCCAGAGCCCAATTTACTTCCTGAAAGAGAGGAACTAATTTCAGAGTGAAATACATCAGAACCCCAATATGGGCTTAAGTCTTGCAAATCATTATCGATTTTTTTGGACATTTCATCTTCGAAATTCCCAATCGCTCCGAATGAATATATCAATAATATCGAGGCTAAAATAAGCAAGATCCAACCATTGTTTGTACCCGATATTACGGATGAGAATTTACCAATATATCTTTGCATTAGCATAAAAATACCAATAATGATTGCACAAATTAATGGCCAGCGCAACTCTAGCATAACTGCTGATGAATCTGATAATTCGGAATGTTCTTTGTATGAATCATATGAACTAGTTTCTTCTCCTTCGAATGAAGCATTACCTAATGCTGTATCATTGTTAAATTGGATATAAAATGGATTCATATTCCAGGAGATTTCAGATGAATGCTCTGTAATATTGACCTCTTCAGAAGTGAAACTTTCAGAAGTTTGCTTAACTTCCCATTCTTGGTTGATTGTTTGCCATGGTGCAATAACAGAACCGATAATTGCAATAACCAATACTATCCACAATGCGGTAACTGAATGCCTATTCGCTAAACTAAATGTCTTCGAATCTTTGATCCAAACCGGGGCATCTTCAATCTCCAAATCCTCTTTGAGATATGAGATATTTGCAATGCCTCCAATCAATGCAATCATTGAAAATACAAATAATGCCAACATCATGAAATCTGGGCCCCATTCTTGATCAATTGTAATAGACTCACCATCAATAAAGGACTCGAACTCAACTGTGGCACTACCCCAAAACCCTTCATCAACATCCCAATCCAAATCAGAATCTGCGATTTCATCAGAATAATCTGAAAGGCCAGATGTGATGGTAAAGACTGAGATTAAAGAAATGACACCTATGAATAACATCAAATATCCTTTAATGGAATTGAAAGAAACGAATCTATTTATGCTGATTTTTTCTTTTCTATTCATGAAACAAAACAAAACCAGAATGAAGCATGACATGGTTATGAGTCCTAATCTTCCATCCAAAGTTTCAGCAGGATCCTCGAGTGCTTCTTCAGGGCCATTTAGTTGTTTGTATGAATTACTTTCACTATATTCTCCGCCGAAATAGTCGCTATTATTCTCACCAAATGTATCTTCACTTTGGCTTGTTACAATCACAGAATCGGTGTAGAACTCCTGAGTCCTTTGTATCTCGGAGTCATCAATGCTAAATTCTGTTGTTACTCCAGCAAATGCAGTAGTGTGTAAAGTGATCAGAAATACGATGAGAACTAGTGGTGACCAATATGCAATGTTAGAGCGCTGACTAAGCAACTTCTCTTTCCACATACTTGGAAATAACTAATGTAAGTTATCTAATTTGTCCCGGTTATACTAGATCTATCTGTCTTCCCGCTTTCTCGAAAATCCGTAGAACTTCATCAAGGTCATCTCGTGATAATCCTGCAGACATTTGGGTTCGAACCCTTGCTTTGTCTCTGGCAACCATTGGAAACACAATTGCGCCTGCCATTACGCCTTGGTCCAACATTGCCTGTGACAATTCCTTGGCTTTGGAAGATTCGCCACACATTACAGGAATAATTGGAGTGGTAGAAACACCAGTATCAAAGCCTAGTGATTGCATTTCGCTGCGGAAATATTCAGTATTTTCCCAAAGTTTTGCATGATGCTGTGGCTCTTCCATCAGAACTTCAACTGCCGCTTTTTGAGCAGCAGCTACACCTGGTGGTTGTGATCCTGATAGCAACCATGATCGGGAATGGTTTAGGGCATGATTTCGAACTATTTCTTTACCGGCAACAATTCCGCCTTGAACACCTAATGCCTTAGAGAATGAACCTACTTCAAAATCTACTCGTCCTTGAAGTTTGAAATGATCAACAATTCCTCTACCTCCATCTCCAAGAACACCTTCTCCATGGCAGTCATCTACGAATACCATCGCATCATATTCCTCAGCTAATGCAGTGAGTTCATCAAGCGGGCAAATGTCTCCGTCCATTGAGAATACTCCATCAACAATCACCAACTTTCTATCCGCATCTTTGTTTTCTTTCAATACTTGCTCAAATGCTCCCATGTCATTATGTGGGAAAACAGCTCGTTGCGCCTTGGTTAATCGGACGCCATCTATTATTGAACCATGGTTTAGTTCATCAGAAATAATCACATCCTGTTTTCCTTGTACCAATGAAGGAATCAATCCTACATTTGCAGTATAACCTGCTGAGTAGATTAAAGATGATTCAACTTTCTTGAATTGGGCTACTTTTTGTTCTGCTTCCAAATGAATGTCCATCGTTCCAGCAATCGCTCTAACCGAGCCACTTCCTGCGCCATATTTGCGAGTGGCAGCAATTGATGCTTCCACGACTTTAGGATGAGTAGTTAGGTTCAGATAATTATTAGCTGAAAGCATGATTGTGGGCTTGCCATCCATCGTACACCTAGGCTGGTTTGCACTTTCCAATGTCGGAGGTTGCCATAGTAATGCTTGTTCTTCAAGATGCGAATATCGCTCCTCCATCCATGATAGGTCTCCTGCCATGTTGGCCCCACGCCGGAGTTCTACATGTTGTTTGCCACTCACAAACAGTCATGAATAAGAGGCTTGTCGGCGGGGCATGCGCATCGAAGGTGTTGTGTCGTCGGGACTTGGTAGAGCCCATATTTTCATGTCACAACATCATTATCAGGAGCAGTTCAAATCAATCATAGGTAGGAGTGCTTGGCCAGGTACTCTTAACGTATCCGTAGAGGGTGATTATCTAACCAAATATCAGAAACTCCGAGTATCCGCCGGATTAGATTCTGGAGAATCTAGTAATGTGGAATCACACCGTATCAAAGGATTCGACAGGGATGGCGTTTCTTTCGGTGGAGCTACTGCTTTCCTTGGAAGAATAATATGCGATGAAGGGAGTCATGATTGTGCAATTTTGATTCCAGATTTGACAAGGCATGAAGATGTTGTAGAAGTAATCGCAGGGATTTTCTTGAGAGAAACCTGTAGTTTAGAAGATGGGGATCGAGTCAGTATTGTCCTTGAATAAGGTCAAACTGTCTAATCAGTATCTCCTTTTGTTGTTGTCTACAGAGTTCTTGCCATCTTGAACTAGAGTGATCAGGCTTAGGAATTACAGGTTCTGTTGATTCTAATTCCGGTATGCCTTCCCATGATACAGACCAAAGAATCAACCAATCGGCTTCTGCAAGTCCGAGATCAATTTCTTTCTGTGGATTATCTCTTGCTTCAATCACCTTGTCGATATGTTCGTAATTGGTTGTGACCGCAAAAATCGCATTAGCAATTCTTCTGACTTGATTCCAGATGAACGCTTCACCCACTATCTCAAATCCGATTATTCTACCCGAATTTACCCATGGCCTACAGGATTCTACAACTCTGGTAGTTGAGCGATTTGTTTCTCGGCGGCAGAAATTATCCCACTCATGTTCGCCCTCGAAAATTGAACAAAGTTTCTCAAATTCAATGGGGTCAGGTTCTACCCAACCATCCATACATTCCAGTCTGTAACGGTATGTTCTATGTAATGCTCTTCTCGGACTCCAATCATCATCTACTTGTCTCGCATCAATCAATGAAATAGTATCCGGAGTTTGATGGCCAACTGCTTTCATGAAGCCAACTTCTCCCATGGCGTCCCAACGACTTTGATCGATATCTATGAATCCGCCATTCTGCCTAACGTGAACTCCAGAATCAGTTCTACTAGCCATTGGGACGGGCATTCTTTCATTAGTCCATTTCAATTTCTTCTTGAAAATATGCATAAATGTACCCTGTACTGTGGGAACATCTGGTTGTACTTGGCTACCATGAAAACAATCACCATAGTGACCGAAACGGAAGGCGATACGCGCCTTCCTCATGTAAGACGACCTCACTCTGAAGTCAATGTTTCAGCAGCATCATCTGCGCTGAAACCTAGTCCGCCAACTGCCCAAACAAGAGCTTGCTTAAGCCATGGTTGAATCATAGGGTTGTCTCTTCCTTGTCCAACTCTTTCAATAGCATCAACAATTAGTCTGCTAGCATCGAATAACGTGTCATCCACTGGAATTTCATTCAATTCAGCCATCTTTTCTAGACGCTGATATTCCTTGATAGCCATCGGGATTCTTCCACAGTCAAGACAAAAGTTAGCGAAAGAAGCAACGTATTCTAGATTCTCTTCATCCAGTTGCATTGCTTTCTTGTAAACCTGCATAATTTTTCCTGCAGGTACATCTTCAGCCATGTCCATTGATAGGCGCATAAATGCAGCTTCAGCCCATCCGTAATGTGCTACTGCGTTTTCAGGTTCAGCTTCTCTAATCTTGTCGAAAAGTGCCATTGCTTCATCAAATTGTCCACTAGATAGTGCCATCCCAGCCTGCTGGATGTCTTCGCTCATACACATGGCTTACACAACAGGTTTTTGAAACCTATGTGTGATTATTGACTTTCAGCAATCTGGTCTTTTAGATCATTTAATATTCCAGATTGGCTGTGTTTCTGGTGCATTTCATTCAATAGATTCTCTACAGTTTTCCAGTTGGTAATGCAAAAGAATGAGAATCTAGGGTCTGGTAAATCCACTTTTCTTGTCCTTTGGTAGGTCACAAATGCGAATAACCTCTTGAAGAAACTTCGAGTAACTTGTGCCTCGACACTTCCTCCTTCGCTAGATCCTGAACTACCAGCAGAACCCACAGATACAGACATTGAATCTTCTCCAATACCCAACTGGCTACCTGTGTCACAAATTATGGTGTTGTATCCAAGCATTGCTCCCATAAAGGTACGCTGAGTTCTAATCTCGTTGATATTGTCAAATAGAATTCTTCGGCCATCACCAGGGATGAATAGATGTTGAGTAAACACAACCCTGTGGTTGGTAATTGCATAATGGAAACTTCGCTGGTAGAAGATTGTCAGAGCGACAAATAGTGCAGACCAAAATATTCCGAATGCAAGATAATGGAAATCATCTAGAGGAATGAATCCTTCTTCAATTATACCTAATGACTCCATGATATTGTCTATGCTTAGAATCATTGGGGTGAAAGTTACTAAGAGTAAATACAAGGTACTCCATTTACCGCTTGTCGAACCATTTAACATTCTGTTAAACCAAGTTAAAGTTAACATGACAAGTACAAATCCAAAATTACCAACCTTGCCAAAGGTTATCATTCCCTGCATTATAGTAGCTAATGTGGATTCACCATCATCCCAATTTATCTCAAACATCCAGTGAGCGAACAAAATCAGTAATGCTATGATATACATCGGTACAAACGCAAATATTGATGGTTTGATATCCTTCAAAATTTTCTCATCATTTGTTAGTCTAAACTTTTCCTTTAACTTGTTATTCTGCTCTTTCAAAACCGTAGATTCTACATCGGAAGATGACTCTTCGACAGGTGTTTCTTCGACATTTTTTTCTTCAGCAGGTGGTTGTTCCTCATCGGACATAGTGACCCTTCCTAATTGCTAACGAAACCTAGTCGATGATGAACCTTGCGGCGATTTCACTAGTGAAGTAGCCCCCATGAGTGTTCAGCGTTACCGCGAATAGTGCCCCAATCCTTACGGGTTCTGACTCCTTTTTCATCATCAATTTCTAATTTAACTACATCTAAAGGATATTCATTGTAGGTTAGGTGGGACTTCATTCCACCTCTTGTCGGTTGATCAAAAGTCCAATGTGCTCTAGTTACTGCTCTTGCTTCAATTCTAATCTCAGTAATACCATTCCACATATGAACGTGGAATGTTGGTAAACCATCATCATTGCAAGTTCGTTCTACACGAACTTCACTGAATTTTTCACTTCTCTGACGATCTACATCGTGAAACAATCCACCCATGGACAATGGTAAATGAGTAATGTCTCTGTTTTTCCACGGCCTAGAATCTTTAGCCGTAATAGTAGGTGAAATGTGCGGTAAGAACCAGTCGATATATGACCCATCATCCAGATGAAGCATGCCCCAAAACCATGGAGGAGATGGAGCCTGGACACACACTTTTTGGAAATATGCAGTCCCAGATACCAATTCGTCATCAATTGTTCCTTCGCATAGAGCTCCGTGCATTCTAGAAATTCCATATCCCATGCCCATTCCGTATTCTGCCTGAGCAACTTTCAAACTTGACATTGCCTTATTCCAAGGTTGCATTTCTAAATTGAAATCTCCATAATTAGTATCCAATCTTAACCAAAACTTAGCTTCGTCAGGAGTTAATCCCATCGAGAATTCATTCTCTGTGTGAGATGCTACAATTCCACCTTTCGAGTGAGGCCATTTAGGATGGTCTTCAGCGAGAACAATTATTCGACTCTCTTCTAGAATCAGTGGCTCGATTAAATTCTCTCCATCGTACCACCATGCTGCAACCATACCGTCCATTGCAATTCCTCCATGTTCGTCGAAACCAGGTCTACCCACTGGTTTCCATGGATGTCCATTAACTTCAACAAGAGGGTTATCTTTTGTGGACCATAGTACCATCAATTGTTTTCCTGCAGGATTTCCATTTTCATCATCCAACATGACTAGCCACCACCACCAGTCCCATGTTAAGTGCTGTATTGGTGGCATTTTTTGCAATGTCCAAAGGCTCGAAAGATCGCCTTCAAATTTTGACATTTTTGCCATCAATCCACTTCCTTACCCTTGAAAATGCTTTGACCAACAAACCATGACATTATTCCTTGGAACACTAACACTAATGTTGAAATGATTAGAGAAAGCCAGCTACTAGTGCCAAGATTAGGGCTGCCGCTGAAGACATCAAGAGGTTCTGCACCTGGCAGCGGGACATACTCAGGTTCTCCTAAGAAATTCTCTGTTCCTTGACCACCACCCCACAGTCCTGATTGAATTAATTGCCAATTATCAGGCCAACAAATTGCAACTCCTGAGTCCACAATTATCATCCCCCAACCTATTACTGAGAAGTACCTTATCGGAGAATCTCCACCTGAGAGTATAGCAACGAATGCCATTCCCAACTCCCATGCTGCAAATAATATCGCTAAAATCACACCATTTTTCCATATGATTCCAAACGCACAAAATATAGTTCCATAAACCAATGAGACCAGCATGGCAGCCCAAGCGATAGTCATCCAAACTCCAATGTCTGACCACCTAAATATGCCATCACCAGGTCCTGTGAATCCTGTAATCAGGCACATTAATCCGCACAAGCCAAGAATGTACGGCCAGGTTAATCCGATGTATCCCAACATTCGGTATAGTAATACTTCACCTCTTGCAATTGGTTTAGCTAACATGTAATGTATTGTGCCATCACTCATTTCTTCTCTAATCAGTCCAGTTGCCAAGAATAAAGGTAAGAATATTCCAAGTAGGTATACAATCCCAAATTTACCTATGCCAAGAATAAATGCGCGATGTCCTGCTTCCTTTCCATATTTATCTTCATCAGGATCTTCATCCACATTTGCATCGGGATAAATGTAAGTTGTACCATTTAAGGTATCAACTATGATTAGAACATCACATTCATTTTTGTTGTTATTTCCGTCTCGTTGACTTGTGGTATCAAGATTCTCACAATCCCCATCATCATCTTCGCCAACGTAATTTACCCCATCCTGTAAATTATCCCAATCAATGTCATCTTCATTTATCAATCCGTCACCATCGTTATCAATTGCTTCGATTTCTGTATTCATCGCTTCAATGTAGAAGAGTAGCATCAAAAATATCGCTACAGTAGCTGCTCCCAAGACAACCCATGTCGATATCCTTGTCCTATATTGTCGCATTGTAAATTCAGCGATTGCTGTGGATTTACGGTCTAGTTTCGACCAAATAGTATCCATTTTGGTACTCATAAAGAACCTCCTGTAAGATACATAAGAATCGATTGTAGGTCGTCATCAGGATTGTCGATTCCAGTTACTAATTGATTACTTTGAACAATTATTTCTGGCAATTTCTTGTGAATTTCTCCTAGGTGCTTTGTTTCGATTAACAACTTGTTTGGATTACTAAATGAAATACCAGTAACTTCATCCAAGTCAACAAAATCCTTCGATAATTCCCTTGGGTTTTCACAGTCGATAACGATCTTGTGAGGGTGCTGGTCCAGCATTTCTCTAATCGCATGCGAATTGCCCAACGCCAATACACGTCCTCTATGAAGAATTACAATTTGTTCAGTAATTCTTTCAATTTCGTGCAGTATGTGACTTGAGACTAATACAGTTCTACCCATCGCCCCAAGCTGCTTTATGACATTCATGATTGTCGTGCGAGCAAGTGGATCACAACCCTGTAAAGGCTCATCAAGAATAATTAGTTCAGGGTCATTAACCAATGCATGAGCAATCTTTACTCTTTGTCGCATACCTTTAGAGAACTGTCCAATTTTCTTGTGCATAACATCATCCAGAGAAACGAAAGAGAGAACTCTTGTTGCTTCTTTACTAGCTTCTTCTCGAGTCATTCCATGCAATCTAGCAAATGTGGTGATAAAATCAAATGCTGTCATCCAATCATACAGTTTTTCATGTTCCGGAACAAATCCCACTCTTGAATAAGGTGCTGAATTTTTCCAAGGGTCTGTTCCAAATAATCTGATAGCTCCTGAGCTCGGCTTGACTTTACCCATCATCAACTTGAAAAGTGTCGATTTACCTGCTCCATTCATTCCCAAAATTCCAGTTACTCCTCCTGAAATACCAAGAGAAACTCCTCCTAATGCATTAATTCGGCCATATGTTTTGGAAACACGATCAAACAAAATAACAGGTGTATTGCTAACCGGTTTCCACTCTTCAACCTCGGCTTTACCATGTTGAGTCATGTCCGGCATCATTCTCTGGTCACCTCCAAAGATGATACCCTATTAGCTAACAAATATAGGGCGAGACCATTTATCACTACCACAGAAATCAGACTCCATACCCATGGGTGATCATATGTCATTTCTGTTCCGATTAATGCTTGACATACATGTGCTACTGCATCATAAGGAGAGATGACATAGAGCAGTGATTTGTCAAATAAACTATCGATAATTGCTGCCATTGCCTTGGTACCCATTAGTATTGCAATAAGTCCTATTGCTGGGAAAAACCGTCCTCTAGAAACACTCGATAATGACAACCCGATTGAGGTATATGTGAAAGATAGTATTATTCCGCAAACAAACGTTGCTAAAAACATTGGAAATGTGTCTATTATCCAGGCCCATCCTTTGCCCATTACTAATATGTCAACGAAATAATAGATAGCCAGAGTTCCATTGATAATGAAGAATAAGATTAGACCAACGGATAAGAATTTCATCGCTGCATAATCAAAACGATTGATAGGTCTGGAGAAATACATTGCACTGGTGCCGTGAGATCTATCTTCTGAAATCATTCCACCAACCAATAGAGCAGCAACGATTGGATAATACAAAATGTTACGTGGGAAGAATCCCATTACATGTGCATACAGATTATCTCGATTTACTCCCCAAAAATCGTAGAGAGTAGTATCTCCTATCATTCCAAACAGTAACGCCATTGCAACATCGGTCATCGATGCAATAACCACGAAGAAAATGAATAATCTGGTTGGAATATTCCACGGACGGTGACCCTTTTTGAATATCCCAAGAAGGTGGTGCCTGAGAATAGCCCAATTCCTCATCCAACGAGGATTTAATGTGCCTTCCCATGGTCTGTAAATCTGTTCAAAAATTTGTCCTTGAGACATTGATGCTACTTGCGCACTTGATTCACTTTCTCCATCATCTGCGGACCAAGCGGCTTGCATTTTGCTCTTGCCAGTGACCGGTGTTTCTGCTCCGAATGATTCACTCTTTTCGGGCACAGGTTCGAATGGTTCATCTTCAGTCAATCAAACACCCCTTAGTAGGTCTTCAGAACCTTTGATTTCATGCCCTAATCTTTCCATGATGACAAGGAATAAATCTTCTAGACTTGCTTCGTGATCATGCATTCTTCTAACTTGAGTTCCAACATCTGCGGCAGCTTGTAGAATCTGATTATAGGTCTCATCACCGGTATGTCCAACGCGCATTACACGGCCTTCTCTTCGGACTTTCATTCCCCTGTCGGTAAGGGTTTCTTCCATTTTGTTGGCAGAACCCCATACATGAATTTCGATTTCCCTATCGATTGCTTTGAGATCTTCAATTTTACCTTGTGCCGCCAATTTACCCTTGTGTAATAATACAATATTATCGCATACTCTTTCGACATCATCCATCAAATGTGATGCCATCAAAACTGACCTCTGGCCCATGTTAACAGTTGTTTCAAGGGTATTCAGCATGAATTCACGAGCAGTTGCATCTAGGCCATTGCTCGGCTCATCAGCGATGATTAGTGATGGGTCATGAATTAATGCACAAGCTAATTTTGTCGCTTGTTTCATCCCGGTCGAGAATGTTGAAACTTTTCGATATCTTTGTTCGCCAAGACCCACATATTCGAGGGCTTGGTGTGCCCTTTGTAATGCAATGCTAGGATTCATACCAATTAATTCACCACTGTATCTGACCTGGTGAATTGCTTCCATTCCCGGGTTTAGTGCATCATATTCTGGCATGTAGCCTATCTTTTGGCGGATTTTTTCACCTTGTGTTTTAATGTCATATCCTAACACTTCGCCCTCGCCAGATGTCAATTGAATAAGGCCAAGAATTGTCTTTAGAAATGTAGACTTCCCTGCACCATTTGGGCCAAGTAATCCAGTGGCTCCTCGTTCAATTTTGATATCTAATGAATCTAGAGCCACATGGGGGCCATAGGCCTTGGTAAGAGCGGTTGATTGTATAATCAATTCTCTTTCCATATATTTGACACACTGAAAAGGGCTATTGAATATGCCCCTTTCAGGGGCAACCTTCTCTAACTTTAATCGCGATACCTTTTGTGAATGTCGACAATTCTTTTGCGGTAGATTGTGACCGACCGATAGCTAACAATTTACCATCGGAATTGACTACGAGAACGATTTCTCCAGGCCTTGTCCAAGGGTCGCAGGCTAATACGAATCCATGCATGACATTTCTACCTTGAGCGACAAACGGTTCAGCATCTTCGTCAACAACTACCCATGCAGGACCTTCACCTGGATGGAATGAGTAATCATCGGTAATGAATCCTGTAGGAGTAGATTGCTTTCTCAACGCATGAAGTTTACGAGCTCCCTCCACAGTAATTGAGATGCCACCTTCTGCTAATCTTGGAGAAAACAAATGTAATCCTTCTGCATCAATCATATTTCGAATTCTACCAGTTCGGCTCATGACAAATGTTGAATCTTTGCAGAGTTCAATCGCATCATCTAAATCTACATTATTCAGCACACATAATTTGTCAACAATTTGTGCTCTTTTCTTCAATTCAGGGGTTCTATCCATCGCTTTGATTTCCAACAAGTCAAATACACGGTTGTGTAAATCTTCTGTATCTGAAATATCGACAGTAATTATCTTTCTATCATGAATTCCTAATCTTGATAATTCACGCTGAACCCATGCATAGTCTGGTTTTCTTTTCCATAACCAATCTGGACCTTCAATGTGAGCCCATGGGTTTAGATCCTCTAGACCCCAAGGCACTAATCCGAGTGGAGTTTGGACAAAAATTTCATTATCCAATGAACAAATTCTTTCCACCAGGTCTCCGACTCTTTCTCTCCAAGGAGCACTGGCTCCGTGGAAGATTATTACGTCCCCTGATTTACGAGATTTCCATCGGGCAAACAACCTTCTTCTGGCTATTTCGACATGTGGCCGATGATGAGTGTCTATTCCTCCCCAAGATTCTCCTCCATTTCTTGGTGAGTGTTGAGAATTCACTAACCAGTCCCAGTTTTCTTCCCATTTTCCTCTTTGCTCACCAGTTTCTTTTGATGCAGATATTTCATCCAAAAGTAATGGATCCATTGTCGACCTTGCAGGGTTGGTAACCATCCACAAAAATGCCTCTCTAAGTGCTGGATGTTCATGACTTCTTCTTTCAGCCAATCTCCAAATTGTTCCATCTCTTACGGCTTGCCTACATCTAGACATTTCTTGAAGGGTCACTTCGAGATTATATTTCGAAAGTAGAATGGTTCTTTCTTGTTTATCCATTGCTCGTACTTCAGCAGGAGAATAATTACAAATCGCAGGCATAATGATTGGCCACTCTTCAATTTCAGAAATCCTCTCAGTCCCCCAAGGAGTGAGAATTCTTCCATCTCTAGCAAACAATACATAGGCTGCAGAATCAAATAGATCAGCACCCAATGCAACTAGCATTGGGAATAACATTGGATGGCCACATCCAAACATATGTACCGGTCTGTTAGGAGAAAGATTAGATTTGCAAGCAAGCATTATTTTCACTAAATCACGGTATTTCTGCTGTTCCATGATTGGTACAATCCCTCCTATTGGATGAATGCTGAAGTCTAAAGCACTCATTTCGACAGCACTTTTTGCACGCAATTCAGGAAACAGACCTCCCTGAATTGGTCCATTAATCATAGTACCATTCGCAGCATCGATTGAAATCTGGCCACGTTTTACAGTCTCATCTACTGCTTTTTCTACTTCTGAGAATGTCATGTCTGGTCTTGTGAAAACATCTAACATTGTAGCAATGTCCACTCCAATGTCATTTTGGAATTTTACAATCTCTTCTACTCCAACTTCTACATCACCGTATACATATGACTGAAAAGTTCCCGAATCTGTCATTATTACACCTGGGAAATCAATCAATGAATGAACCCCTTCAGCGAGTGCTTTATCCTTCAATTTGTCATGTTTCCATATCACATATGAATTTGTTATTAAAGCTTGAATTCCATATTTGTCCCACATTTCTCTAGGTTCAATAGTTCGAATATTTGGATTGATTACAGGAAGTAGACAGGGGGTTTGTAATATTCCATGTTCGGTGTGAAGTTTACCGATTCTTGCTTGTCCATCGCGCGCAACGATTTCAAAACGACCAGTATCCTTTTCGCGGCATTTGGCGGGGTTACTACGCGTGCCATCTTGCCACTTCATGTACAGCCGTCCTTAGTCCTGAGCATCAAACTTCTTATCACAGATTGAGCCGTTTAGCCATTAATGATGCTAGATGATTTTCAATCGATCTCAAATGTCCAGTTAGAGTAACTCTTGAAATTCCAATACTTGAAGCAATTTCTGTTGGTGATGATTTTCGGGGGTTTTCATAGTATCCCATTTTCCATGCGGCGGCAAATGCGGTAATTCTCGCATCTGTCAAATCTTTTGTGAAATAATCCATATCTTCAGGAGTAGAGTCTACCACTGATATGGAATTAGGTTCTCTCCACAATCGTAAACCTTCGACCATTTGTTTGCAACCTTCTGGTGATCCACGAATTATTACTACGGCTTCACTTCTTCCAATACAAGAACCAGGAACTACAACTGCAGTTTCAATTACACCCCCAATCAGGCCAAGTTCGTGATAGTTACGAACCACTGCAGTATGTATAACTCGTCCCTTTTCCTCACGAACAGAAAGAACATCTTCAATTTGCATAAAATGAACATCATTTATTGAATCGATAACTTGTCCTTCCATCATTCTAATTTCGAATATTTGTCGAAGAAATCCCTCCTCGTTATCTCTCCAAATAGTACCCATTAGTGTGATTCTTTCACATATGTCGAGAAGTTCTTTGAAATCAGTTCGCATCAATTGTGCTCCTGAATAGCGCACCCTAACTTCTCGCATTATTTCCCCTTCCTGTAATTGTATAATATGATGACTCCTTCATACGAAATCAACTTCACCATGTGCTAATATAAACTCACGCCCTAGTTCATCAAAGGTGTCCAATAAACTGGAACAAAAACTAACTTTAGCGATCTCTCTATCTGCTTCAAGATCGTTTTTGACACCCTGTAAAGTACCTGGTGCTGCACCACATGATAGGCACGCTCCTGTGAGATCTAAGACTAACGAAAGTTGATTATTCTTGATTTCTTTGTTTGTAACAGCAATGCCTCCTCCATGGCCGTCAAGTGCAGCTCTGACTGGTCCCAATCTTGCTAAAAGTGCAGGAACCATATCTTCCACATCAAGTAGTGATTGACCCCTCAACAACTCATCTTCTTCAGGGTTGGATGTCTCAGCAATTCTCTTGCTAGCTTCCACTTCCATTGCAGCTGCAGCTTCCAAGCGGTATTGCTCCAATAACTCGTCATCCATATCACTGCGTCTAGTCCAGTCTTCATGAACCCTCGCTTTACGAGTTATAACGCCGTACAGTCCTTCATAAAGGGGTGACTGTAGGGCGTGGCATGGGAGAAGAGATGTTGAGCGTCGATAACCTCCACGTCAGTGTGGATGACACTGAGATTATCAAGGGTCTTTCCTTGAGAATCAATCTAGGTGAAGTCCATGCAATCATGGGCAGAAATGGTTCTGGAAAGTCAACACTAGCCAACGTAATCATGGGTCACCCTGCTTACGAGATAACATCTGGTGTAATCAAGTTCAAAGGCACTCCTCTTGAAGAAATGGAAGTCTTCGAAAGAGCGCGTGCTGGTATGTTCCTTTCATTCCAATACCCTTCATCCATACC
Source organism: Candidatus Poseidoniales archaeon (assembly GCA_003602535.1). Taxonomy (GTDB): domain Archaea; phylum Thermoplasmatota; class Poseidoniia; order Poseidoniales; family Poseidoniaceae; genus MGIIa-K1. The sequence goes on along the minus strand of QQSA01000027.1, from coordinate 4,414 downwards.
TGGTGTTCAGGTAGGAACTTTCCTGAGGAAATCTGTTTCTGCAGTCAGAGGCGAAGATGCGCCAAGCGCTAGAGAATTTAGGAAAGAATTGAAGGCTCACATGGAGGCATTAGAGATGGATAAATCCTTCCTCTCTAGATACGTCAACGACGGTTTTAGTGGTGGAGAAAAGAAGCGCCTAGAAATCCTTCAGATGCTATTGCTAAACCCAACATTAGCCCTTCTTGATGAGACTGATTCTGGCCTAGACATAGATGCTCTCAGAGTTGTGGCTGAAGGAATCAACAGTATTACTCCAACGGCAGGTTGCCTTCTGATAACTCACTATCAGAGGTTGCTCGACCATGTAGAGCCGGATTATGTTCATGTCATGATCGATGGCAAAATTGTCAAGACAGGTGGCTCAGGATTAGCAGCTGAACTCGAATCCAAGGGTTACGATTGGCTGGAAGTATAGGAGGTGAAGAAATGTCCGGAGATACAGCAAGAGAAGCAGTAGGCGATTACCGCTATGGATTCCATGACCCTGAGAATGCAACCATTCGTTTCGATAAAGGACTTTCAGAACAGGTTGTCAAGGATATTTCCGAATTGAAAGGTGAACCCGAATGGATGACTGAAATTCGTGTCAAAGCATATCATCGTTTCATGGAGATGCCAATGCCTTCATGGGGTAATTGCGACATGCTTAATCAGATTGATTTCGACGCAGTAACATACTTTTTGCGTTCTTCAGAAGGTACTGAAAAGAATTGGGACGATGTTCCTGATGATATCAAAAATACATTCGACAGACTAGGGATTCCTGAAGCAGAGCAAAAGTGGTTGGGTGGTGTAACCGCTCAATACGAATCCGAAGCAGTATACCATTCGATTAGAGAAGATTTGGAAGAGCAAGGTGTATTATTCCTTGATATGGATTCAGGTTTGAAAGAGCACCCAGAGATTGTGAAGAAATATTTCTGCTCGGTTGTACCTGCTAGCGATAACAAATTCTCAGCGCTCAACACGGCGGTTTGGTCAGGTGGATCGTTCATCTATGTTCCAAAGGGTGTTCATGTAGAGATGCCTGTTCAAGCTTATTTCAGAATTAACGCCAAGAACATGGGGCAGTTCGAACGCACACTAATTATCGCAGACGAAGGCTCTTCGATTCATTATGTGGAAGGATGCACAGCACCAACTTATTCCACCGAATCCCTGCATTCTGCAGTTGTGGAATTAATCGCCATGGACGGAGCAAAGATTCGCTACTCAACAGTTCAAAACTGGTCGGCAAATGTCTACAACTTAGTTACAAAGAGAGGAATTGCACACTCTAACGCAACCATCGAATGGGTTGACGGAAATATCGGGTCTAAGTTGACAATGAAGTATCCTGCTGTAATTCTCAAAGGTGAGGGGGCACACGCAGAAGTGATTTCAGTTGCTTATGCTGGTAAAGGACAACACCAAGATGCTGGGGCTAAAGTTCATCATCTTGCACCTAATACTACTTCCAATATTTTGTCCAAGTCGATTTCAAAGAACGGAGGTCGCTCTTCATACCGTGGTATGTTGCAGGTTACTCCTAAGGCAAACGGGTGCCGTTCCAAGGTAGTTTGTGATGCCTTAATGCTAGATGCCGACAGTCAATCTGACACATATCCTACCATGGAGGTTGGAAACTCAAGTGCTGATTTAGAGCACGAAGCAAGTGTGTCTAAGGTAAGCAATGACCAGCTATTCTATCTGATGTCTAGAGGACACAGCGAAGAAGAAGCGATGGGTATGATTGTGAATGGATTCTTTGAGCCATTCACTCGTGAATTGCCTATGGAATACGCAGTTGAACTCAATCGTCTTCTTGAATTGGAGATGGAGGGTGCAATTGGATGATGCAATATCCACAAATCAGTATCCCTCCTCGATCTCAACACCTTTGGCGCTACACTCCTTGGAAGAGGATTCATCCGACCAAAGTTGAGGAGATGCCAGAATCAGACCCGATCAGATTCTCCTCGGGCGAGGATTCACAGATGGATGATAGTGAAGAAATAGCACGCTCGTTTATTCATGCAATATCAAAAAGTTGCAAGAAAATCGTTCTCAAAGACGAAACACTAGAGTTAGATTTACGCTGTTCAGGTCACATCTGTTCAGGTGAATTGAACATAGAATCCTTTGGTAACTCGACACTGATTATCAGGATTTCAGGAGATGCTGGTTGGACAGGATTACGAATAATTGGAAATGTAGATGGAACTCTCTCAATGGCTACAATAAACGATTTAGCAAGCGATGGTCACTTATTGCGCTGTGAAGATTGGTTTGTTGGCAGAGATTCGGAACTTGAGTTCGCAACCCTTTCTGCTGGTGGATTCCTGAACAAGTCAGACATTCGTGTAGACTTGACCAATCGCGGTGCACAATTGCGCGCAGGCATAGCGTCCAACGGGTATTCATCAAGACATGATGATCACCATGTGGAAATCAAGCACAGCATCGGCCACACAGAATCCTCACTGGTTATGCATGCAACCTGTGACGATTCTTCACATTCAGTCGGAACTGGATTACTGACAATCTGCGAAGGTGCAGACGGTAGTGATGCTGGGCAAGTATTCCGGAATCTACTGCTTTCCGAGAAATCTCGAGCCGAATCAATTCCAGAATTAGAGGTTCTAGCAGATGATGTGAAAGCAGCCCACGGCGCCGCAAGTGCACCAATCGATGTAAATCAGATTCACTATTTGGCCTCCAGGGGCCTATCGCGTGAAGAAGCATCAGCATTGATTGTTGAAGGATTTTTGATGGATGCATTTAGAGAGATAAAGAGTGAAGAAGTTGTCACTGTAATGAGAACAAGGCTGCTTGTTCATTTAGAGTGCTTAATGAATGGGTGATTCTATGAAACAGGACTTCCCAATTTTTTCTAGAGAGGTGAATGGTCGCCCGCTCGTGTATCTTGATAATGCTGCTACAACCCAAAAGCCGGCATGCGTTATCGATGCGATGACTGAATATTATTCACGATCTAATGCCAATGTACACAGAGCAGTTCACACTCTAGCCGGTGAAGCAACTGAAGGGTATGAGGCATGTAGGAGGTTGTTGAAACAGAGATACAATTCAGACTTTGTAGTCATCACAAGCGGGACTACTGAGGCAATCAATCTCGCTGCTCATGCTTGGGGTGAACATAATTTGCAACCTGGCGACGTGGTTGTGTTAACCGAAATGGAACATCATAGCGACATAGTTCCATGGCAGATGTTGGCAGAAAGAATCTCTATTGAATTGAGATTCGTTCCTGTTGAAGAAGGCCAACTAGACCTCGAAGCTCTTGAAGTCGCTCTAGATGGCGCAAAATTGGTTTGTGTAGTCCACACCTCGAATGTTCTTGGTGTCAGGAACCCTGTTGAAAAGATAATTTCAATGTCTAAATCAGTCGGTGCAAGAGTGCTATTAGATGCTGCACAAGCAGTACCGCACGAAACGATTGACTTCAAAGAACTCGGTGCCGATTTCATGGCATTTAGCGCACACAAAATGTGCGGCCCAACTGGAATCGGTGCACTGTTGATTAGCGATGAAGCATTCGATGAAATGCATCCGTTTATGGGTGGAGGTGACATGATACAGACAGTCACCCTTGAGGGCTCAACTTACCAAACGAATGAGCACAAATTCGAGGCTGGTACTCCTCGAATTGCTGAAGGAGTAGGTTGGGCTGCTGCTCTTGAATGGATGTCAGGTGTCGACCTAGAAAGTCATCACAAGCGTCTAATCTCAATTGCAAAGAAAGTTGCAAATCAACTCGAGCAAAAGGGCATGAAAGTCTACTCTACACTAAATCCAAGAGATGCCGCTGTAGTTTCATTCACCCACCCTACCATTCACCCAGAAGACTTCGCCAGACTACTTGACGCTCAAGGTATTGCGGTTAGAACCGGGCACCATTGCGCTCAGCCATTGATGGAAAAGTTAGGAGTTAATGGCACAATCAGAGCATCATTTTACATTTACAATGATGAATCAGATGCAGATGTATTCCTATCTGGAATCGATCGTGTGTTGGAGGCAATGGCATGACTTGGCCGGATTCAATTCAAGAAATCATTGACGAGTTTCAAGAAATCGAAGACCAATTTGAAAGGCTCGAAGTCTTGATGGATTTTGCAGATGAAGTTGACGAATTACCTGTTGATGAATGGAGTGATTCTAACTTGGTTAGAGGATGTCAATCTGTTGCACATATTGAGGTGAATTTCCGTGAAAATTTAGTTTGGATACGTGCGGCTGCTGATGCAAAAATGGTCCAAGGTCTGCAAGGTATCCTTTCAATCGCAGTTAATGGAAACTCACCTGAAACAGTTATGCAATTGACTCCTAATTTTGCAGAGGAAGCCGGAATTTTGGTTAGTCTAACCCC
>QQSA01000026.1 GCA_003602535.1 Candidatus Poseidoniales archaeon | reverse complement strand
AAAATGAATTTGCACTATTTGTCCATTCCTGATTTGATGGTCCGTCCCAGCCCCTTAGTGTTTCATCACGATGCACCCAAATCTGACAATCTTGTAGACCATCTATTCCCTTAGAATGGTCCCAGTGTGAATGTGTCAACCAAACTTGCTCTAACTTCCACCCGTTGGATGAACATATGTTTAGCCAATAATCTGAGAAGAACGGATCTATGATTACGGCTTTATTCGATTTTTTGCATACTAACAGATGGTTCAAATTATCCCAATCGCCCAACTGAGCCTGTAAAACAACAATTTTTCCGGTCTCAAGTATGCGCTCAGCCATCTTCGCTCACCAACTCCATGGACCGCATTACTTCTAAGGGATGACGCCCATGGTTTACCATGGGCAGAGAGCGTATGCTGGCAGTGCTACTCGCTGGGCTGCTTGTAGCAATGTTGCCAAATGCCTTTGCTGATGCTTCTGAAGTAACTCTTGAAGCCACCATAATTGATGCTCCTGACAAAGGATGGTATTCATCCGGAGAATCCGTTGAAATCGCGGCGATAGTTTCGAACGGTGGTGAAGCCACAAGTATTGAAGTCGATCCTTCATGCAATGAAGTTTTGAGAATTTGGAAAGATAATTCTCTGATTTTGGATGGTGTAGAAAATTGTCTTGGCCAGAGCCGAGGTATGGACCTTGGTTCATTCTCATCAACTAATCTCGATTCATTGTTTTGGGATTTGACTGATTCAGAAGGAGAATTAGTTCCTTCAGGCGATTACATAATCGAATATTTTGTTGCTGGTGAAGAATTGTCCTCTACGGTTCAAGTTCATGTTCAAACTCCTGTAGTTGTTCCTGAAGGCATAGAGTTAGATGTTATCGCTACCGCAAGGGACGGAGTGCATGCTCAAGGGTCACCCTCAATCATCACTGTCAGGTTACATAACACACTCTCTAGCGAGGTTGCTTTGAACTTTGGAGATTGCAGATTATCGGTTAATTATCAATTGATGGATGGTTGTGGCCCCAACACTATTTCTGGTCACGAGATCGTGACAATTGCTCAATTCCCTGTAGAACTTTCAACTGGTGAGAACCAATACAATATCGCGTTAGGAGACGGCGTTGCTGTAGAAAATTTGGTAATCAATGCCATTGATGATTCTGATTCAGGCATCAATTCCGGAGATATTGGAGATCTCGCCCTCGCACTGATTTTAGAGGATGACAGCACCTTCGGCGAAATGGATAATTTCGTATCTGACATCTCGATTACGAATGAGGGCCCTGAAGATATCTCTCTAGAATTCACTACATCTTGTAGAGGCGAGGTTTGGATAGTCGACTCTTCGGGTGACGTAGTTATGGACACACTAGCAATCAAAGAGTGTTCAGAAATGGATGTCGAATATTTGCTTACACCTGATAGTGAAAGGATTTACTCGCAACCCGAATGGACGTTCATCGACATGGCTGGTTGCGATGTTGCACCAGGAGAATTATTGGTAGTATTCGAAATACCTGAGCATGATTTGTTTTCAACTGAAATGATTTCATTAACCAGGGAACGTGATTCATATTGCCAAGGCCAGATAGCTGAAATTGTTGCAGATATTAGTGGTGAAGATGTCATCCAAATTTCTCCACAAGCGATCAGTGAAGATAATTTTGAAATTACCTGGTTCACCATATGTGGATTAGAAACAAAATTATTCGGCCCCGATGGAGAAATTGACGGTTTGCTATCACAATGCAATTATCAAAATATAATTTCAATGGAATTTACAGAACTCGATTTAGAAACAATTAGTTTCGATATGACTGGACTGGAAGAAGGTGAGTATTCTTTACTGTTTGAAACAATCTCTGCGCCAAAAATTCAGTCTTCAGTGACATTCAATTGGCCGATAGTAAATGATCAAGTTATCGTTGAAGAAAACGAAGTTTATGAAGAGGAAGTAGTAATTGCTTCACGAGTTATTGATGGTACATGGACTTCAACTTCCAATGATTTGGGTACCTGCTGGCTGCTAAATACTCCTGATGAGGGGATAATTACGTTATCCGGAGCTCCTGGTTTAGCGACTTGGTCGCCTGAAGTTGGGGCCAGTGGACAATATCTGATCAAAGACTCAGATTCATCCCCTGCATGTGCTGATTTCGCAACCAATTCATTCACTGTAGAAGAAGTGTATTCGCAAAATGCACTGGTTCCAGAGGAAGATGAGCCGCAAGAAGTTGTTAATGCGCCAGTAGAATCAGAAGTCTCAGAAATTAGTCCTGTTGTAATTACAGTTGGAGCTGTAGTTGCAGGCGGAGGAATTCTTTCTCTATTAGCGGCCCTGATAGCAACTAACGAAAGTTGGAGAATCCCTACTACTAGTGCAGGACTATGGCTGCTCGGACTCATAGGCAGAACCAGCGAAACGAGCGATGGGCGATATCAGAGAGGGCGATTGATGGGTTATCTAACTGCAAATCCTGGATGTCACTTCCGTGCCTTAATGGCTGCCTTAGAGATGTCAAATGGCCAAATTACGCATCACTTGAAAGTTTTAGAAGATGAAGAAAGTATCTGGAGAAGGCCTGATGGAAGACTGGTCAGATTCTACCCTTACACATCAAACCTACACCCTGGCATTTTGGAAGAAGATTTGCCATTACCTCCTCTATCGCCAGATCCTAACAGTTTGCAGGGCAAGATTCTACGTCTTCTAGATGATGATGGCAATTTGAAGAAATACCCTACTCAAGCTGAACTTGCTCACAGATTGGACAGATCGCAACAATTAGTCAGCCACCACCTACGCACTTTACAGAAATTCGGACTTGTAGAAAAGAAGAAGATGGGAATAAAAAACCGATACAGTTTGACTCGTGAAGCAATGTTCCTACTCGATACTACTGAGGTATGATTCAGTAGATGGATTCAAGGCCATTGTGTGGTTCGGAAAATCGCCCCGTAGGGGCGAAGGGTGTTTCAATGTCGGAATATAATCCACAAGATACTGAGGAATCCTGGCAAAAAGCATGGGATGATTCCAATATTTTTAATGCCGAATTTAGAGAAGGAAAACCAGTTTTCTACTGCCTCGAAATGTATCCATACCCCTCTGGAAAAATGCATATGGGACATGTTAGAAATTACTCGATCGGGGATGCAGTTGCCAGATACAAGAGATTGAAAGGATTCGATGTATTGTATCCAATGGGATTTGATTCATTTGGAATGCCTGCTGAAAATGCAGCTATCGAGGAGGGCGGCCACCCACATGACATCACAGAGAGAAATATGAAATCCATTACCAAACAAATCAAGAGAATGGGTTTCTCTTACGATTGGAGGAGACTTGTCAAGAGTCATGACCCACAATATTACCGTTGGAATCAATGGTTCTTTTTGAAATTCCTTGAAAGTGGCCTTGCATATCAACAACATGCTCCCGTTAACTGGTGTACCTCCTGTAACACTGTTCTTGCTAACGAACAAGTGAAAGCAGGTAGATGTTGGAGATGTAACGGTCCCGTGAATCAAAAAGAAATGAGTCAGTGGTTCTTAGATATTACAAAGTATTCTCAAGAGCTACTCGATGGACTTGAAGACATAGATTTCCCAGAGAATGTCAAGGCCTTACAAAGGGATTGGATCGGGCGATCAGAAGGGGCTGAAATTGAATTTGCTGTAGAAAATAGCGATGATAATATTCGAGTGTTTACAACACGTCCAGACACATTATTTGGAGTGACATTTGTTACACTCGCACCAGAGCATGAATTAGCTGAAAAATTAGTTTCTGGCACGGAATATGAAGATGATTGGAAAGCCCTTCATGACGAAATCATTGTGATGAGTGAGTTCGATCGAATCAAAAACATGGGTAAGAAAAAGGGAGTTCCAACCGGATCTTTCGCAATCCATCCTTTGACGGGTGAACGTATTCCGATTTGGATCGGAAATTTCGTTATCGCTTCATATGGTACTGGTGCAGTAATGGCTGTTCCAGGGCATGATGAACGTGATTTTGATTTTGCTAAAAAATACGACATACCGATTAAACGTGTATTGGTGATGTCAGAAAATGCTAGTGCTGATGATGAACTGAAATCTGCTGAAACTGAAATGGGCTGGATGGTTAACTCAGGGATCGAAGGATTCGATGGATTGTATGGAGATGCTGCAAAAACCGCTGTTTGTGAATCGCTAGAAAATAGCGGTAAAGGAGTTGGAACAGTAAACTGGAAGATTAGGCCGTGGCTGATTAGCAGGCAACGTTACTGGGGAACACCCATTCCGATTATTCACTGTGATTCTTGTGGAGCGGTGCCTGTTCCAGAAGATCAGTTGCCTGTTGAATTACCGCGTGATGTTGTTTTCGACGGTAAGGGTAACCCCCTGAACTCTAGTCAAGAGTTCTGCAATGTTGATTGCCCCCAATGTGGCATTCCTGCAAAGAGAGAGACCGACACTATGGACACTTTCGTAGATTCTTCATGGTATTTCCTACGATTTACAGACTCCATGCAAAATGAAATTTGTTTCAATCCCAAAATTGCCAATCATTGGATGAATGTTGATTTCTATTGCGGAGGAATTGAACACGCACAAATGCATTTGATTTATGCCCGATTTTGGACTAAAGCTCTTCGGGACATAGGGCTTCATGACATCGATGAGCCATTCAATGAATTACTCTGCCAAGGAATGGTCAACAAAGCTGCACCTTGGTGTGAAACTTGCGCTATTACTCTGAATGTATCTTATTCAGGAGAATGCTGTCCTCATTGCGACACAATGCTGACTGAAAGAAGCGCCAAAATGAGCAAGAGTTTGGGCAATACCGTTTCGCCTGAAGATATGATTGAAAAATTCGGTGCAGATACAGTAAGGTTGTTCATTTTATTTGCAGCGAACCCAACCGCTGGAATGGATTGGTCAGATTCTGCCCTAGAATCGAATTATCGACAAATGGTGCAATTGTATGGAATGCCGGCTAGTATTCTTTCTTGGGATGGAAAGCCAAGTGATATTGATCTGTGGATGAGGGCCCGGCTGAAGCAAAGGTGTCTACAATGGGAGAAAGCCATGGACAATTATGATCTGCGCGGCGCTGTTGATGCTAGCCATTTTGACCTAGTAAAGGATCTAAATTGGTATCGAAGGCGCGGTGGAGCAAATTTGGAAGTTGGAAAAGAAGTTCTTGAAGCATGGACTCACATGATTTCAATCGCTACCCCTCACTTAGCTGAAGATTGGTGGAAACTGCTTGGAAATAGTGACTTGGTTGCAGGACGAATATTCTCAAGTCCTGGCTCACTTAGTACCGAGGAAGCGATTGCGATTGAATCTGAAGCGTATCTCAGAGGATTCCTAGAACAGGCTAGAAAGGTTGCCAAAGTTGCTGTCAAGCATCTTGATGGGGAACCTGAATCTGCAACAATACACATCTCTAGACCTTGGAAGAGAGATTTAGCAAAAGCTGCAATCGATCACTTGAGTTCTGGACAGAATATCAAAACGTTTGCCAAAGTACTAGCAGACTTGCCCTTTGCCCAAGGTGAAATGCGTGGAGAAATTATGGCATTTTGGGGTAAGAGAATGTTACCTCAGATTTTCAAATGGTCTGATGATGAAAAGGCAATGATATCTGGTGTTCTAGATGAAGGAGAAGTTCTCGATGCAGCTTCATCGTTCATCTGTAGTGACCTCGGCCTCAGCGATATTGTGATTGAGGCCGGCGCCACTGATGTTGGCAGGAGCGGTTCCGCTATCCCCTTGGCCCCCTCCATTGTCTACAGTTGAGATCTCAACTACTTTCTTTGACTCTGGTTTAGGAGGCAATGGCGGTTGAGGCCTAAATGTTACAACAAGAGCGATTACCAATAATATTCCAGCTATTGTAAACAAAATCCATGTTAATGATGATGAAGAATCTGATTCTTCTTTGGATTTAGATTCTTCTTGATTTTCAATTTCGCATCCTGTCTGAGTAACCGTATCACCTGCATCGGTAGAAGGACATAGATCAACATCGTTGAATACGCCATCATTATCGTCATCCAGTTGACTATCAGAACAACCATCACTGTTTACTTGACTTGTCGGGTCTGACCAAGCGCAATTGTCTAATGTGTCATTAACGCCGTCATTATCATCATCAAAGTCCTCAATTGAATCAACACATCCATCTCGATCTAGGTCCATTGAAGGCCCAGATACCCCAATGTATCCTCTTGGGCAACGATCATTTACGTCAAGAAAATCGTCGTTATCATCATCGAGATCCTCTAAATCGTCATTACAGCCATCGCCGTCATGGTCAAATCTTCCTGGCTCCCAAGTATTCCAATTAATTTCGCCTTTAGGACAATCGTCTGACAAATCTAGTACGTTGTCTCCATCATCATCAGCATCTCTTTCTTCATCATGGCAACCATCTTGATCATGATCTATTTCATGGACGCTAGTCCATGCATCAGTATCGGTTGGGCAATTATCAAAGGAATCTAGAATCCCATCTCCGTCAGTATCAGATTCGCACGCATCGCCTATACCGTCGCCGTCTAAATCTGACTGATCATCAGAAATTGCTGGACACTTGTCCAATTGATCTACAACTCCGTCACCATCAGAATCAACATCCTCGCAACCATCTTGATTCTCGTCATTCTCAATTGTTGAAATCCAACCTACAGGGCCTTTTTGACACTCGTCATAAGAGTCCATAATCCCGTCATTATCATCATCTAAGTCTTCATCTGAGTTATCTCTGCAACCATCTGAATCATGGTCGGTATTTGACGCTGAACTCCAGCCTAACTCTCCTGGAGTACATTGGTCCCATTCATCTCCAACTCCATCGCCATCATCATCATCGTCACATGCGTCACCAATTAGATCATCATCGGTATCTTGTTGGTCCGGGTTAGCAATTCTAGGACAATTATCAGAACCATCCGCCAAACCATCTGAATCTTGGTCTCTAGCGTAATACCAAAATCCGATGTCGTTAGATCCTGCAGAATTAAGAGTGAAATTTCCTAATTCAATACTATTTTGGAATACGAAGCCAGCGATTGGAGTTTCATTATTTCCTAATTCAATTGAATGTGAAATGTCGTCGCCTGATCCACCGACTGATACTGCCCAATCCCATTGGTATGAACTATCCATTTGAGCTATGAAAATATCTCTTCTATCACCATTAGAGTCCTTGTCAACCAATTGATCAATTCCAAGAGTGAATCCTGAAGTATAAGTGCCTGTTACAATTATATTATCTCTAGAATCGATGACCAAGGAAACTAAATTCTCCCATCCTCCGCCTCCGTAATTTGAAACAGAATCCCATGCCCCGCCAGAGGTAATTGTCGCATGGAACATGTCTCTCCATCCATTTGATGTAACATTGATGAAATCAAATGTCGCAGTATTTTCTAACTGTCCAACGATGTGCATGTTACCTAAACTATCAACTGCGCAGTCATTAGCCCAATCTTCGCCACTGCCACCTCCAAATGCAACCCATGTGAAATTGCCATAGCCATCTAACTGTGCAGCGAAAAGGTCCGCTTCTCCTGTAGATTGTACTGCTTCTTCAAACATTATTGACCCAATATATGTCCCTG
>QQSA01000025.1:12255-16850 GCA_003602535.1 Candidatus Poseidoniales archaeon | reverse complement strand
GGAGGAATTCCGAAAACCTGGATTACCTACATCGTTCCATTCATGTTCCTTGCAGCAATTGGCTTCCTGATGTTCTGGTGGGTTGCATTATTCCAAATCGATGTCGCCGTGTTCGATTCGCTTAGATGGCCTTGGGGAGAATCTGATGGTAATGGCGGTCAGCGGCTATTACTCGCATATGCTCTATTCTTGATTCCATCAATGTTCTGGATTGACAGTACGATGTTCCATATGTCCAACTCATATTCTTGGACGCCCTACCTTGTAATCGGAATACTGGGATTGGCTTCGATTGGTAATATCATGTTTGGACTCCTTGCTTATGGAGCTTGGCAAGATGGAGTAGACGGTTCGGGAATAATGCTTCTAGGTTCGATTTTCCTTGGTATTCAAGTGATTATTAACGACTTTATTGTGTGGTCTGCCAAATTCCCTTGGTAATCATAAAGAAAAATAATCCAAGATGAGTATGAATATTATTGACAATGATAGTATTAGTATCAATGCACCAGCTCCTAAAACGAATAGTATAGCATCGCGGTTCTTACGATACCATTCATGCTCAGTCAGTTCTTCATCCACTTCCTTTAGTTCTTCAATACCTTGCTGAATACGTTCCTCGGGCTTGAGATCGTAAATTGCTTGGGTCACAATTTGCTTAGGATTTGGAATAGAAGGCAAGTAGTCTCCCATTTTCTGAAGGGCTTCAGACAAATCATCTCCTGTTGGGTCGGTTTCTCTCCAATTAGGTCTGAATTTCGCATAAATTCGAATCAACCCCGACCTAGTAGCCAAAGAAATGAACATTATGACTATGAAAGCTTGAGGCACAATTGAAAGTGGGAATAGGATGAAGAACCAAGTAACAAGAAGGAAAATCCAAATTAATTCGACAACCAAAGGACCGTTGTTTGAGGCTTTTTCCGGTTGTGGACAAGTCCTGCGGTCATGCCCTTCCTGTCGACAAATTCCGCATTTCCTTGCCACTATAATCACTCTTGTCTTGTGAAATCAGGTTTGCGTTTGTTCAGGAATGCATCCACTCCTTCAGCAAAGGCAGCAGTGGTTCCAGCCGCCTCAATCAGTGTTTGTTCATGTTTCAAATGGGTTTCAAAGTCATTCACATTTTGAGTTAGAAGTAGATGCTTTGTGGCTTCTTTAGTATGACTTCCCCATTGTGACCAATGGTTCGCAATTTCAATAGCTCTGTCGATCAGAGATTCTTCACTGACAACTTCGTCAATTGCACCTAATACACATGCTTCATCAGCACTCCATATTTGATTCTCGAAGAAAAATTTCCTTGCGATCTGTTCTCCTACAAGTCTTGGTAATAGCCAGGTAGTTCCTCCGTCTGGAGAAAGACCGATTCCCGAATATGAGGCCGCCATTCTGCCTTCTGAACTAGCAACTCGTGCATCACATGCAAGAGCCAAACCGAGTCCGCCACCTGCTGAAGCACCATTTAGGGCTGCAACAATGATGGTTTTCGAAGTTCTCATCTTGATTAGTAACGGGTGAAGTATATCTGTTAATTCGCGAATCAATGCTACGCTGTCACCATCATCTATCGATTTTTGGAAAGCCGCAATATCTGCTCCGGCTGAGAAAAACTTACCCTCACCTGTGAGGACTAATGCCTTGACATCAGGGTCGTTTAGTCCTGAGTTGATTGCTTTGGCAATCTCTGGTAAGAAAGCCCTAGAAAATGACTGGGTGGCCGACTGACCAGAAAAACGGATCAAACGTACTCCATTACCCATGTCATCGAATGAAACACTCATCTATTCACCTCAGAGTTTGACATTAACATTCTTCACTTTGGTATAGAAATTGAGAGCATCTTTAGATTGCTCGATACCAATTCCTGATTGCTTCCAGCCGGTGAATGCTGTCTGTGGGAAGGTGATTGGATATTCGTTTATGCTAACCATTCCAGATTCTACATCTCTTGCAAAGCGGTGGGCTCGTGACAAATTATTAGTCCAAATACCATTCAATAATCCGAACGGTGTATCGTTGGCTAGCGACAATGCTTCTGAGTCTTCAGTGAACTTGGTAACCGCTAATACTGGGCCGAACAATTCTTCTTGGAATAGAAGATTGTCACTAGATACTCCAGTAACTACTGTTGCTTCCATGAAAGCACCGTCACGATCTAATGCATTGCCTCCACACACAACCTCTCCACCTTGCTCTAATCCTTTAGCAAGCATATTGAGTACATCATCGCGATGCGTTGTGTGAACCATACTTCCCATTCTGACTCCTTCTTCCATACCAGGGCCAACCGGCCACTTGGAGATTTCAGCAACCACTGCGTCTACCAATTCATCATGAACATCTTCATGAACAATCAATCGTGAACCAGCCCAGCACATTTGCCCAGCATTCATGAAAATACCAAAGCAAATCGCCTTTGCACAATGGCGTAGATTAGCATCAGGGAATACGATATTTGCACCTTTACCGCCCAGTTCCAATGTTACAGGAGTTAGGTTTTCACTAGCCTTAGCCATTACAGCCTGACCAGTCGGCACTCCACCAGTTAGTACAACTCCGTCTACACCGGAATGTCCAGCAAGAGCATCTCCAATCAAACCACCAGAACCTGTGATTACCTGCAAAACACCAGTTGGAAGCCCAACTTCTGCTTCTTCCATAGCCTTAGCCCATGCTAGAAGTGAGAGAGGAGTCCAAGATGCAGGCTTTGCAATCACAGTACATCCTGCAGCGAGAGCAGGTGCAATTGAACGTATTGCCAACTGAAGTGGGAAGTTCCATGGCACAATATGTGCAGTAACTCCAAGTGGTTGCCTTAATGTGTAATTTAGACGATTCCCAGGAACTGGAATCGTGCTACCTTCGATCTTATCTGATAAACCTGCAAAATATTCCAAAGTCCAAGCGCCATATCTGATTTCACTCAATGCCTCTCTGAATGTCTTTCCATTATTTGACGATTCAAGAGCTGCTAAGCTCTTTGCATTTGCATAAGTCGCTGCAGCCATCTTTTGCAGAATACGACCTCTTTGAGCTGGATCCATCGCAGCCCACTCTTTGGATTCTAATGCAGACCTTGAGGCTGCTACACAACGCTCAACATCTCCGATTGTTGCCTTTGGAGTTGTAGCAATTACTTCACCTGTAGCCGGGTTCAATACATCTGCTGTTGCTCCATCTTCAGCATCGCACCATTCGCCTGCAATCATCATCTGCTCGCTCGTCATGACGCAGGCGAAGAGGAACCGCCTCAAAGCCTCTCCCATTGGGCGTTGTCTTGATTAGCCAGCAGGCACAGCCGCACCTGATGGCGAAGCGGATAGGTATCGCTGAGGCGACAACAACATTGGTCACTGGTCGTCCACCTATTTTGGTGTTAATTGCAGGTGCAACCGGTGTTGGAAAATCAACTACTGCAGTCAAAGTAGCTAACGAGCACTCATTTGCAAGATTACTATCTACAGATGCAATTAGAGAAATAATGCGAGTAGTAGATACAACTGGAAACCCTGCACTTCATCGCTCTTCATTCTCAAAGGGTGAATCTGGCGATGCCGTCTTGGACTGGCAAGATACTTGTAAAGCAATTGAATCTGGTATTTTGGCAACAATTCAACGAGCACAACGTGAAGGAATTGATTTGATCTTAGAAGGAGTACACTTAGAACCAAGCAGTAGAATACTACGCTCGTGGAGAGAGGCGGGGGGAATTGCAATTGGAATTGTAATGCATGTTGAAGATGAATCTCAACATATCAGTTTCCTGAAACAAAGAGAGAGTCATTCGTTTAGAAATGCTGAAAGATACATCTCATCATTGCCAAGGATTCGTTCAATACAAGAATCCTTGAAGGAAAAAGCGAGGATTGCCGATTGGAATACGCTCGATCCAACCAGAGTAAAAGACACCTTGGAGAGATTCAATCATTGGTTTGATTTGGCGTGGAATGAATGGCGTAAAAAACGCTAATCATCTAAATCGATTTCAAATGAAATCATCCTAGTTTGCATTGAATTACGATCTGCAGAACCTAATTCTGTACTCACTGATATTACTCCATCCGATTCTGCAATTGTAATGTTGAGAAGTTTTAATTCAACGCCTCTAATTTCTCCATGATGTAAGATATCATCATGCAGAGAATTTATCGCTTTTTCAACACTTTCAAATTCAGATAACCCTGACTCATACCAAATCATTGCACGGTCTTCTGTTAGTGAAGGAAGGTTATCTGCAACCTCGGAAGATGCCTTGATGGTATCTCCGCCTGCAGAATCATAAGGCATCGAAATGCCTGCTAACTTTACTCCAAAAATTGCCATCGACAATAGAGACATCATTAGAACAACTCCAGTGGCTAATAGCATCTGGCCTTTCTCATCATTTTCTTTGGAGCGCATTATGAACCACGCTCCCATAAATCGAGACTGATTGTCCATATGTGATCATCTACTGCAACTAAGCCATGTGCGGAAACTGTGCTTGAACCTGGGGTTGCTACCTCTCCATGAGGTTGTGAAGTACCGGAGTCTTTGGCTAACCAACAATTTGCCTCAACGCCACTGGCAAGATAATTCTGAACTAATTCACA
>QQSA01000025.1:0-12066 GCA_003602535.1 Candidatus Poseidoniales archaeon | reverse complement strand
CCAAAACAATGTCAACATTTCTAGAATGTGAATTTGGGCATTTTCATCACTCTGCACATCATTCACCTCAAGGCGAGAACGTGCCAGCTGCTGGTTTCAATGCAGGTAAAGTAGTGATGCCAATCAAATCAGGCGAGAACACGATTAGATTGAAACATAGCATTGCCATTATGATCATTAATCCAGAATGCTTCATTCCACTTGTAAATCGACCATTTGCCATTAATCCAGCCATCGATCCATTTCCTAATGCCTGCATTGTTACCCCGTAATAGAAAATGGTCAAGAAGAACAACGGTTCGATATTTCGAATAACCATGTTACCAAGTTGTTGTCCCCCTCCTGCATCTCCATCGTCGCTAGGCTCTGAATTCGAACCAGCAATAGCAGGAATGAAAACCTTAGCAAGAACAACAATTACCCCTAAGAAAACACCGTAAGAGGTCCAAATAACAGAGATATAAGACGAAATCGAACGTTTTCTCTCTCCTTCCAAGAATTTAATTTCACGGCTATCGTTTGCAGCAGTAACTAGAATGTCAGAAATTTTACCTCCGGCACGATTAGCTTCTGATATCAAAGAAATCGCACGCATTACCAATGGAGTTCCAACTCTAACAGCAAACATTTCGATAACATCACCGAAAGCTACACCCCAGGATAATTGATCACTCATCTTCTTAACTTCGTGATTCAGGGCACCGTATTCACTCGTCGCCAGCGTCTGAACTGCCACTGTCATCGACAAACCACCCTTCCAATATTCTGCAAGATCTCTCAAGAAATCAGGGAATTTCTCTTCCATCCTGTTTGTCTTTTCTTTCACTCTATCCCAGTAAAATGAAGCCGGCCAAAATGTAATGAAGAATCCTAAGCCGAAGAAGTTGAGGAAGATGGTTGGCCTAAGAGAGAATCCACCTAACTCAACTTCTGGACCAATCCATTGTGATTTATTGTTCATATTTTCAGGTATTCCATCGTAATAATCCATTTCTAAGCGATAAGATGCTTCTTGAACAACTTCATCTGATGTAATGATAAGTTGATACATTTCACCTTGGTACATATTTGGAATGAAGATTTCACAATCGTCATTTTGCGACTTAGAATTCCCGGAATATCTAGCTAACTCTTCACCATCAGGGTTGTTAATGATAAATGAATAATCTGAAGGAACTGCGGTACTAACAGAACATGTCGCTGTCAATGGTTGAGGAGGCCCTGCGTCGGTTACGTTTTCATCCATACCTGGAACATTAAACATTTGACCCAACGAGTAAAACTCAGCCCAATCCTCCTCAGGAGTCATGACCAAAGTGTCAGGCTCATCTTTGAGAATTGAACAGGATTCGTTGTCAGCATAGGTTGGAATATAATTTGGATCATACTTACAAACCGTATTTACGAATAGAGGTTGACCGTTTGGAGCAGTAGTAAAGTGGGAATTTGTAATCCAGAAGGCAAAACAAGCCAGTCCCATGAAAATACTGACTGCGAGAATTGCATACAACTTTGTGAGAGTAGTATCGTCCTTAGGTAAATCGAGTTTGACAATTATTTTCTCTTTTTTACGTGCCAAATTCTCACCTCCTAATCACATTTCTTGCTCTTGACTTGACGACCATACAATGAATGCAAACATGGCATGTATCATCGGTAATACCAACATAACAACAAGATAGAGAGTACCCTCTTCCATTTGAGCACCAGCACCACTAACCCAGAACATAATGACCAGCATAACGATCAGGAACAGTGGCATAGCAACTGCAACAACAACATATGATTCCGCTAACATTGCTAATGACTCAAGGAACTCATGCAATCTAGTTCGGTTCTCACGCATGTAATGTTCTGCACGATTTAGGAAGTAGAGCTTTAACGAACCTCCTGCTGTCAATGTACCAACCATTCCTTGGAAGAATTCTGTCATCCAAGGTGATGCTGCTCTATCTACTGCCATCTTCATCGCGGTTAGTAAATCGTATCCAAGTAAGGAAACATCCCGATAAATCATCGCTGAATCATATGCTATCTCACCATAAATATCTCCATTCAAAGCAAGTGATTTGAAAATTTTGTGAGGTGTAGCATTGGCTGCTGCCATTGCTGCTGTGTAAGATGCAGCATAAGGAAGATACTTCTCAAGTGCGACTCCTCGTAATTTGGCTGATCGTGCAGCAGTACCTTTCAGATACTTGTAGGTTCCAATAGGTACAACACCTCCTAACACAATAGGAATCAAAATCTTAGCAAATAATGGGAATTCCATGTATTGGAAGTATGGGCATCCTCTACTCTCTAGAGTTTCATCGACAAGATCTGGGTTCCAGTATTCCCACTCGAAACATGCTAGAGCATATGATTCGTCAGGCCTAGATTCATACCAATCAATCAAACCGATTTCTGGCATAAAAATTGCAGCTAGAATCATTCCACAAATTATTGTGACTGCAACTGTAGTGACAAATAATTGAGCAAGGTAAACTTCGGGCATTATAGGAATATTTCCTTTGACTAAATCATCTGAAAGAACCTTATCCTTACGGGCTTTTTTCTTGAAAGCCTTGCCTAGAATTCTGTGACAAATCTTTTGCCAAGCAGTTAATTCCATTCAACACACCTCCAATATTCCATAAATAGTATTCAACGGAGACCATCAACACGCGCTAGGATTTCATGTGGTCTCACGTAATATTCTGTGATAATCTGGCTAACCTGATCCGCCTTTCTGATATCATTCAATACCATCCACTCAAGAATCCTCTTTCTGGTTCGAAGTTCCCTTCTCATTTCGTCCTGACTGTAATTTATCTTGACCATGATTTTCTCAAGAACGTATGATTTACCTGAGAATATGAAATCATCATTTGCAACATTCCAACGGAATACTTCGTTAGTAATTACTTCCAATGAGTTTGGATCGATACCTACAATTTCAACAATCTGTTTACTTCTTCGAACACGTCGTCCATTGATACGTGTCTGGATCTGAATTACACATGCTTCTAAAGCAGGGAGAAGAACACGAGGAATATCAATCGGTTTGTTCTCTAATCTGTGAACTAATGATGGAACAGAATCCGCGTGCACTGTTGAATAAGCACAGTGTCCTGTAGCCATAGCCTGGAATAGAACATATGCTTCAGCACCACGAATTTCACCCACGATAATGTATTCTGGTCGTTCACGGAGAGCAGCCTTTAGCAACTCGAATTCTCCAATTTCTCCTTCGTTGGATTCTCCACCGAATCCTTGTCTTGTTAAACCAGGAACCCAATTCGGTTGAGGGATGTTTACTTCACGAGTCGATTCAATACTGACAATCTTCATCTGCCAAGGGATAAAGATACACATTGCATTCAGAGTGGTCGTCTTTCCAGATGCAGTACCTCCTACGAATAGCATCGGAACTTCATTTTGGAATGCGACCCAGAGATATGCGCCCATCAATGATGAAAGTGTTCTGAAAGCAATGATATCACAAGGAGAGAACGGATCGTCTTTGAATCTTCGAATACAGAATGCGGAACCACGTGTTGAAACTTCGCGGCCCAATTTCATTACAATTCGAGAACCATCCATCAATGTAGCATCGAGTAATGGGTCCGCTACAGAGATGTGTTTACCACAACGTTGTGCCAACTTGATAACATAGGATTCCAACTCATCATCAGTCTCCCAGACACAGGTTGTTTCAACTGATTCGAACTTGCGATGATAAGCGAAAATTGGAACGTTAGTGCCATCCAGTGACACGTCTTCCACGTTAGCATCATTCATCAAAACATCCATCTTTCCATATCCAACTAGATCTCTTCTTAGGTAATAGAATAGTTTTGATTTTGACTTTTTGTTGATCTTCATGCCGTATGCTTTGATCACTTTATCCATCGCTGTTCGAAGATAAGCAGTAGGATTAGCGTCTATCTCTTCGATATTTGCTGTTAGGGAGCGGATAAAAATATCCAACAACTCATCTCTCCACTCTTGTTCTTTCTTATTCAAAGGTGGTTCAATAATTTGGTAAATGATGTTCAGTGTCCTTTTATCACGAACAATTCGAGCGAAAGCATGCGGAGGCATGACCGGATATTTGTCAAGTTCATCATACATTGCTCTTTGTTGGTTGCGCTGCCTCTTTTGGCCACCACCACTCTTTCTTGCCATACGTAGAACCCCCTGACACCCAAGACACGGTTACCCTCGGTTATGACCTTTCGCCATTGTGAGGGGCCCTACGGGCCCTCTCACAGAGTATTCAGCCAAGCCGTGACTCTAGAATCTAAATCTTCGATATTGGATTCGTTTGCAAATGTAATATCGGCTTCTGAAATGATTACATCAAGTCCCCAACCGGTCTCCCTGGCATCTCTTTTCTCAAGATCGGATAAATCTCCATCTTCAGAACGGGCTCGTGATTGGACCCTCTCGAATCTCAATTGCTTAGATGCGGTAATTGCAACAACTAGGAAATTACCCTCCCAATGGTTCTGAAATACAACTCTTTCAGCTGTACCCCTCAATCCTTCGATTAGAACAATTGGATTTTCTTCCAGTAAATCATCTACTGCTTTGGTCAGTCGATGAGCTAATACATCATCCCCATATTCGGCTCTTAATTGAGTAGCGATTTCTCCGAATACTTGTGGAGCCTCAGGTATTCCTCTTGCCCGAACTTCGGCTCTGACCATATCACCCATTGAACGAACTGGGATGCCGTTCGATTCTAAGATTGCAGCGAACTCACCTTTGCCTGCAGCAGGCAATCCACTAACTGCAATTACGAGTCCCATGATAGGCTCGGAACGGTTTCAATTGTTGAACTCTGCCCTTCCCCATTTGCGGTCGAGCAGTTTCATCAACAAAATTGATGCAGCCACTAGGCCAACACTAACCCAGAGAATACCCTTGAACCCAGCAGCAACTCTGTCATTGTCAAATTCTACCGCTTCAGCTTGCAAACCTTTGTCTCCTACTTGATCTGCCCAGTTTTCATAAAACGACACATCTCCTTGAGTAAATGACAGAAGGAACAATGCCAGTAATGGAATTACTGTACCAATCCAAAACCAAGTCATTATTTTGGCGTCAAAAATCGCTTTGTTAGGTGCCAAACCCATCAAAAATGCAGTAAGGCAAACAATGTAAATGCTGTTTGCGATCATCACAATCAAGCCGATAGGTAACACCGCCCATTCGTCTAATTTCCATGCCATTAGACAGAGGAAAATCACCGAAATCCAAGTGGTCGCTAAGAAGTAAACTGTCACCTTAGCACGAATTAATTGTGGAACACTCAATGGTAAACCGTTCATATGTTCTGGAGAATCTAGAGCGGTTAGCCATGAATAGAAATTGAAGCCGAAGAATCCTAAGAATGGCGCATATGACAGTAGATTTATTGGAATAGGTGCTTCTGCAAAATCGACTAACCATGCCATCAATAGAAGCACAACAAGAGGTACTGAATACGATACAATCATCTTCTTTAATGACCCTGAGCGAATCAAATCGACGGCTTCCTTAGCAACTAATAATCGCAGAGGACCATTACCCAAGAAACCTAATCTACTCCATGCAGGAATGAAAATCTCTTTCTTCGACACCACCTTTACCTCAAAATCATCTAACACTAATCTTGAGGCTGCCCACGCAAGAGCTATTGAAGCCACCAAAGCAGGAACTGCAAAATAAATTCCATCTGGTTGTTGAGTTGCCAAACCCCACAAAAAATACTCCTTAGGTAAGAATCCTAACCCAATAGCAGTCCCCAAACCGATAACCGCTATTGGAGTGAGGCGACTTATCCATCCCCCAAGCATCCATAAAGAAGAAGCAATAAATGAAAATGCCAAACCTTGAGCAAGTGTAACTACCATCGCAACCCAAGTTCTCGGTAGACTTGAAAATTCCAAGGGCGTATTTACATTAGTGAAACTCTCCAATGCAATTCCAATTGCCATTCCCGAAATTACAGGAGTTAAAATTAGCATCACATAGTAAGTTAAATCTTTGACATAATATGCAAAATGCGCTGTATGGTTTGTAAGAGGCTGTAATGCTGGCGAGGCTAAGATGTAATTCTTGGTACCCGTTCTCGCCAATACTTTCTCTCTACCAAGAAATGCAAACGAACCCATTCCTAAACTGAACATCAGTAAAGGCAAGTGTAAAGCAAGTCGCATTTCTTCCCAGGAAAATGACTTGGAATCAGATATTGAATCTGCACCCTGTGATGCACCCTCTCCAACTAAGAATTGTAGACCAATAGTTGCAACCATAGTAACTAGAGCAACGAGTAAAGGAAATAACAGAATTCTTCTTTTCTTTGCAAAGTCAAGATTTTCTCTGAACTCCTCAATGAACATCACTTTGAATGTAGATGAGAATGCTTTCCATCCCACTAGAGGAGTATTCAGATGAGTTCCTCCTCCATCAGAACCAAGAGAATCAGAAACTGTTGAGTCCGAAACCTCAGTCCAGTCCCTACTTGTTATTGTGGCAGACAGAATCATTCCTCCTCATTAACACCTTCATCGCTTAATCTCTCTGCCTCTTCAATCGAATGACCTACTAAACGGATGAAAACATCTTCCAGAGTCTCTTCATCTGATTCTTTCAATCCTTTCACAGTCCCTGCTGCCAATACCTTTCCATTATTGATAATCGCCATGCGATTACACATTCTTTCAGCCATTTCCAATACGTGTGAGCATAGGAAAATCGTTCCTCCGTCTTTGACCATATCCAGCAACCATTGTCGGCATTTACGTTGATAGATTGGATCTAAATTCGCAAATGGCTCATCGAGGAATAACAGTCTTGGTTCATGAATAAATGCTGATGCCAACATCACTTTTTGCCGCTGCCCCTTAGACAGGTCTTTACACATCGTATCTCTTTTCTCTTGAAGTCCAAACCAATCCATCCAGTGCTCTACTTTGTTATTCAAATCATCTACGCCACGTAATTTTCCTACAAATTGCAAGAATTCACTTGGAGTAAGGTATGATGGTGGAGATTCCGATTCGGGAACTATTCCAATATTCGCTTTGAGCTTTTGTGGATCTTTTGCAGCATTGATTCCTAAAACCTCTACTGCGCCGATACTAGGTCGAAGTTGTCCAGTTAGCAGTTTGATGAAGGTAGATTTGCCAGCCCCATTAGGGCCAAAAACTCCGAAAAACTCACCAGAACTAACCTTAACATTCAGCGGATGCAGTGCGATGAAATCACCGTATCTTTTGCCCAAATCTTTTGCGACTACCAACGACTCTTCGCTGTCGGACATATGCAAAGGGTAGGCATCAGGAACTTCAATGTGTGCTTAAGGGTTGATTTGCTATGACTTTCTCGGAGGTAACATGAGCGAAGTCGTAATCATCGATGAAATCCCTTGTGAAAATGGCGATGGAGTAATTGCTAAAGTCACAATTAATCGTCCTGACAAACTTAATGCATTGAATCAAGATGTTGTAAACTCACTCAAAGAAATGTGTGCATGGGCTGAGGAAAATGATTCCGTCAGATGTGTAATCATCACTGGTGCTGGACCTAATCCGCCACCTGAAGGTAAGAGAGCAAAACCGAATGCATTTGTTGCAGGAGCAGATATTACTGAATTTGTAGGAAAGGGATCAAATGAAATTCTAGAATTATTCACTGATAATGCAATTGAAGCGATTTGGAATTTGTCAAAACCTACTATTGCAATGGTCGATGGCTTTGCACTGGGAGGAGGATGTGAGGTCGCATGTTCTTGCGATATCAGAATCGCTAGTACTCGTGCTATTTTTGGAACTCCAGAAATCAAACTAGGATTAATTCCTGGTTATGGGGGCACTCAAAGACTCGTACACCTAGTTGGATATGGCAAGGCCATGGAAATGATGATGACCGGAAATAATGTCGATGCTGAAGAAGCATACAGACTTGGGATTGCTAACCAATTATACTCTCCAGATGAATTGCTTGAACGAACATTGGAAATTGCTCAAACAATTGCTGGGAAATCTATGCATACACTTAGAGTTGCTAAGAAAACCATCCGTGCGGCATTGGACAATGGACTAACAGAGGGTGTAAAGATCGAAGCAATCGCTTTCGCAAATCTATTCGATACCGAGGACAAAGAAATCGGTGTTCAAGCATTCTTAAATCGTGGCACTCCTGAATGGAAGCATCGATAATCAATCTTCAGCCATTTCATCTCTAAGTGCTGCTAAAGCACCCGATGCACCGGGCGGAGGAGGAAGTGGTAATCCCATCTCTTCAGGAGTAGGAACTCCTTCAGGTAAATCGGTAACTGGACCGTTTCTTGACCCTTCTACTTTGACATAACCTGAATCTAATGGAACTCTTAGTTTGAGAATTGTGGACTCATTAATCCTTACAAGTGTTGCACCGTAAACGTGACCTGCTTCAGCAGTAGCTGGTTCGATTAAAATCTCCTGCCCATGATCATCACTTTGGATTAAACTGACCAAATCTTCACCGGCACTATGGTCTTCCCACATCTTAGCAGTAGAAGCTCTTATCTCTGCCATTTGCCCTCTACGACGCTCCTCGATTCTGACTCTAATTTTGTCGTGTTGTTCCTTTTTGTTCTTGATGTGTGCTGCAATATTAGCATCCTCAATCGATTGAGGTGACACTTCGACTACAAATTCATCAGCAACATGAACTTCTTCTATTGTTACTGCAATTTCTTCTAAGTCATCATCTGGATCCACAGTGACCATGTTTTCATCTTCGACATGTTTGTTAGCAGCAACTTTTGCCATCTTTCTTTCTCTGAGAGATGCCCCATCGAGTTCATCCTTCACTACGACTTCAGGAATATCTACAGATTGTTGGGTTTTTTGACTAGGATTTGTTGCCATTCTCCGAACTTGGGGACCTGATTTTTTAGGTTTAGGAGTATCACCCAAATACACCCACATCATAGCCAAAAGAAGGGCACTGCCAACGAGTGTCCACTGACCATTTTCATCAAAATCATTCTGCATTGTGAAGAAGATAGCGATGTTTCCTAAGAGTAGGAGGAATACAACGATCCTGGAGTTCTTCATGCTGCTCACCTCAACCCAAAACGCTCACACACAAGAATCTCACCCTAGTATGTCGAGATTAGAAATTAAACTAGTTAGAGCTCTTCTACGATGAGAATAATGCTGCTTTTCTTCCAATGATATGCCCCCAAAAGGAGTACCGTGAGTACTCCTCTCACCGATGGAACCTATTGGTAATGCATTGCCATCATAATCCAAATCTGTTGGAATAAATATTGGATCAAAACCAAAGCCATCGCCCTCAACAGGTTTGTGGGCGATTCTTCCAGGACATACTCCTTCTGCAATAGTTGTCTGACCATTATGGTACAAAGCAGCAACTGCTCTAAATTCAGCACTTCGAAGATTACCGTCTCTTATTGGATCTTCACTGTCTAAATGCTTCATTAAAGTTAGAATTCCCTGAACTCCTAGTGTTTGTAAAACATAGGAAGAGTATACGCCGGGGAATCCATCCAATGCATCAACAAATAACCCTGCATCTTCAACTAAGAGCATATCATTAGGATTGGGCAGATGCGGTATTGCTTGCTCTAATTTCGATAAAGCTACGGCCTCTAAATCATCTGCTTGTGGTTCCACAGACTCAAATTCGAATTGTCTAACTGGAATTCCAAGATGAGAAAAATACTCTCTTGCTTCGGCGACCTTACCTTGATTTGTGGTCATGAACCAAATGGTCATGAATGGGTCCTGTGAAGTATGGCTTTTGAGTATGATTGATAGAGTTGGGCAATTGAGCACGTTTTGTGAATTCATATCTTGCAGTGGCGATTGGCGGTGCAGTGGGTGCTACACTACGATTTGCAGTATCAGAATGGGTAGGAACACCTCAAGGAACTTTTGTCGTTAATGCATTAGGTTCCCTACTTCTAGGAGTTTGTATGGCTGCATTGGCAAATGAAATGATTTCTGAAGAAATGACTTTGCTTCTAGGAACCGGAATTTTAGGAGCTTTTACAACGATGTCAGCCTTTTCGGTTGAAACAATCGAAATGTGGAGCGATGACCAAACCAAAGCGATTGGTTATGTGTTAGTTACAATGATTCTATGTCCACTGCTAGCATATACCGGTTGGAAAGTGATTGAAACTACTGTTTGATAGACAACATTCTTTCAAGAGCAACCTTAGCACCATGTTGAATTGATTTTTCAACAATAACTTGGTTTGGCACTTCACCTTCAGCCAATCTTTCTAGCACATCGAGCAAGTAAGCAGGATGAATCATGTACATAGTTGAGCAAGGACAAACTGTTGGTTCTAGACATTGTATATCCAATTCATCATGTGTCGCATCTAGTCTAGCGACCATATTTATTTCAGTGCCAACAGCAATCTTAGTCCCAGGACTTTGTTGTGCAACATATCTTCGAATGAATTCCGTACTACCATTTGCATCTGCAGCCTGAACTACTTCCATCGGACATTCTGGATGAACCACAACTAATCCATCGGGATTTTCCTTTCGAAATGATTCGATTTGGGCAACTGTAAATCGTTTATGGACAGAACAAAAACCATGCCAAAGAATGATTTTTACATCATCTGGTAAACTATTTTCTTGCCCAGGAGTCCAAACAGCCATCTGTTCTAAATCAATACCCATCGAGATTCCGGTATTTCTACCTAAATGCTGGTCGGGGAAGAATAACACCGCACCATTAGGTCCTGCTCTATCATATGCCCATTGCAAAATCCCCGCTGCATTCGACGAAGTACAAACAATTCCTCCATGACGACCGCAGAAATCTTTGAGTTCTGCAGCACTATTCATGTATGTAACAGGAATCAAACATGAATCGCCCTCACTTGCAGTAGCAGGATCGCTGAGTCCTGAACGTTCTAGAATTTCTTCCCAAGCAATTTCGACTTCATTCAACGCAGCCATATCTGCCATTGAGCATCCTGCACGCATATTCGGTAAAATCACATTTTGGTCATCAGAAGTTAAGATATCTGCGGATTCGGCCATGAAATGTACTCCACAGAAAATGATGTTCTTGGCATTTGATTTAGCTGCTAATTCTGATAACAGGAATGAATCCCCAAGTAAATCGGCATGCATTACTATCTGGTCTCTTTGGTAATGGTGACCAAGAATCAACAAGTCCTCACCCATTTGCTGTTTTAACTCAGCAATTCTGTCGGCAATAGCCGCTTCCTCAGGACCCATCGCATCATTGGTGAAGTCGATGGCGCACATGGGTAATGACATGGTCATGGGTGTGCCTCGACACTCGGTGTAGGCACTCCTTTTTCAACCATGCACTGTTTCCGTTAAACAATGGAAGCATGGATTGGCGCCCAAAGACTCCACCTAGGTGCGGAAGCAGAGGTGATTTCTGGGTCTTGGTTTGGTCGTCCTGCTATTCTAAAAAAGCGCAAACCTAGAGGATGGCGCCATCCAGATTTAGATAAACACCTGACCTCTAAACGCATGACAAATGAAATCAAATTGACGATTTGGTTAGCAGAAATGGGAGCACCTGTACCTGCAATTTGGGATGTCGACATCGAAGAAGGAACAATCATAATGGAACAAATTGATGGAAAGCCATTGATCGAAGTCCTTCAATCAAAACAATATGATGATAAGTTGTTACATAATGTTGGAAAGGCGATAAGATTCTTTCATCGAAATGCTATATGTCATGGAGATTTGTCGACAAATAATATTCTGATTAACTCTGACGGAAATGCTATCCTTATCGATTTAGGTCTAGCAACTAGAGAATATGAATTGGAAGGTTTCGGCATCGACCTACATGTCTTGCATGAGATATTGAGGGCAAGTCATCCTAATATTGAAAATGCAATGGATGAAGTTCTTGCAGGTTATGTAGAACTTGATGAAGAAATGGGTCAAGCACCCGAAGCACCTGGAGGACAACCCCCCAGTGCAAAAGATGTTGTAAAGCGATTAGAACAAATCATGAGACGTGTTCGTTATCATGGAGGATAGGAATGTTAGCTTCTTTCTGCCTCTGCAT
>QQSA01000024.1 GCA_003602535.1 Candidatus Poseidoniales archaeon | reverse complement strand
TCAATTTACCGTCATTTCAGAGAGCGTCTCCCATTTGGTGCGATACAAACTGGTAAAGGATACCGTAACGAAATTAGTCCAAGACAAGGAATGATTCGTTTGAGAGAATTCAATATGGCAGAGTTAGAATATTTCATCGACCCCGAAGTTGAACCAATTCATGACTTCTCTATTTGGAGCGAAAAAGTTACTTTGATTTCTGATGATTCAGGTGAGGTACAGATGACTATTGGCGAGGCGGTTTCTAATGGAACTATTCGACATGCAACAGTTGGTTATTTTATGGGCTGGACCATGGATTTCTTGACAAATGTTGGTATCGATAAACAATATTTGAGATTCCGTCAGCATGAATCTGATGAAATGGCTCATTATGCTCAAGATTGCTGGGATGTTGAGATCTTTGGCTCATATGGTTGGATTGAATGTGTTGGAATTGCTCATAGAGGATGCTATGATTTGACTGCCCATGAAAATGCTACAGGGCAAAGATTGCGAGCTTGGAGAACCTTCAGTGAACCAAAAGTCGTAGAAATAGATGGATGGACAATCGATGGAGCGAAAGCAGGTCCGGCGTTTAGAGCACTTGCTGGCAAGGTTAAATCTGCAGTTGAAAATTTGCCAGCAGATACATCTTTCCCAATGAATCTGGAATTTGATAGTCAACAAATCGAAGTTTTGCTGGAGCATGTTAAACGAGTTCAAAGAACTGAAAATGTAAATGGTGAATGGTTTGTTCCTCATGTTGTTGAACCTGCATTTGGTATCGATCGAATTATTTGGCACTTACTAGATCACTGCTACACAGAAACAGAGAAATCCGGAGAAGAATATACCTTACTAAGTCTCCCTGAAACGGTAGCTCCTGTTGATGTAACAGTTTTACCATTATACGAAAAAGATGGTATGGGTGATTTGGCGCAAAAAATACACCGTGACTTGTGTGGACGAAAAAATGTATTTTCTGTTTATGATGCGAGTGGTTCGATTGGCCGCAGGTACGCAAGGGCAGACGAAATAGGAGTTCCATTTTGTTTAACAGTAGATCATGATTCACTTACTCAAAATACTGTAACTCTACGATCTAGAGATTCAGGTGAACAAGTCAGAGTTTCTATTGATGATTTGCCCTTCTAATTTTACTCAATGTTCAAGGAGGTCCTTCCAGAAGCACGTCCATGGTGGCTAGTGATTGGACAGAACGCCACCGCCCTGCGAGTGAAAGACAACTTGAAGGGAATGAGGCTCAAAGGAAGAAAATACGTACTTGGTTAGACCAATGGCAAGATGGTATTCCTGACAAACCTGGAATTTTACTAATCGGTCCACCTGGAGTTGGCAAAACTACTGTCGCTCGTGCAGTCGCTGCAGATATGGGTTGGCAAGTGATTGAATTAAACGCCAGTGATTCTAGAAATGCTGGGGCAATCAGAAAGGCAGCAACACACGCATCAACGCATGGATCATTATTCATGACTCCTGGGAAAAAGCCACCTAAAACCCTGATTTTACTAGATGAAGTTGATCACCTATCTGGTGGTTTACGAGCGATTTCTACTGAGAGAATATCATCACTTGTCTCAGGCGAGAATACTGATAATTCTAAGGAATTGAAAGGCGATAGTGGTGGCAAAGCAGAATTATTGAATCTATTATCCAACACTAGACAACCGGTTATCCTTGCGTGTAATGATGAGATGGGTCTCTGGGGTCGAACTTCATCCACGTGGAGAACAGCACGTGACAGATTCACCCGTCATTTGATTACAATCAGATTTGATCGTGCTTCAGATGAAGCACTACGGCGTATTGCAATGCGTGTAATCAAGGAGGAAGGATTCACAGCAGACCCTGGTGCAATCGATGAATTGGTTAGCAATAACCCTGGAGATTTGCGTGCCTTAGTTCGTGATCTGCAAGTAATGTGTACCTTAGTCGACTCCAATCTAACCAAAGAATTGGTTCGTGAAAATATCGAAACAGGAGTTAGAGATACTACTGTTGAAATTTTCCCGGGATTAGATGTATTATATCGTTCTCGGACTGCCACTAAAGCAATGACTGCTGCACGTTCTTTGGATAAAAGTCCTGATGACATGGTGGCATGGATTTCCTGGAATAATGGAGTTGTATTTACCGAAAAAGAAGCTATTCGAAGAGGTTCATACTCACTTTCTTTAGCAGATCAATTGTTGACTACTAGATTTAGAAATACTGCACACAGATCTTGGTATTGGGGTTCAAATTTAGCAGGCTTATCTGCTAGTGTAACTACGTCAAAACCAGTCGAGGGACGAATATTTTGTACATATCCTGGTTTCTTGCGCCGGGGCTCTTCATGGGTAAAAAAATCGGTAGTTAATCGACTGGCAGAAACATGTGGTTGCTCTACTAAAGCGGTTAGAGAGGAGTTATTGCCAGCATTGGTTGCTGTTCAATCAGATAATAGTGAAGACTTTTCAATTTCTATGGCATTGCAACTTTCTCCAGAAGAACATGCAGCGATATCTGGACTGAAATTATCTCATCGTTCTACAAAAAAATTGATGGAAAATTATGCTATTGAATTAGAGAATTTACTTTCGATTAAGGATGTTGAAGAACCGGTGTCTGAGGGCCTAATCGAAGATTTGAGTGAAGAGGAAAACAAGGATAGTGGGCAAAAAACTCTATTCTGATTATTTCTTTTTGTCGTCTGAATTATCTTCCATTTTCTCAAATAGTTGCTTAATCAATTTGACCGATGCTCTATCCGGAGCTTCTCTTTCTTCTCGTTTCCATGTTCTGGGGTGTAGCAAAAGCAACGCAGTCATTAATTCAAGCCTTCCGAACCACATCAATACCGTTGTAATCATTAGTGAAGGTGTACCCATTGAGGCCCAGGTGTTCGATGGACCATAGTCTCCTAAAGTTGGCCCAGTATTTCCCAATGATGATGCTACAACAGCTACAACTGACTCAAAATCAGAGTTTGGCATTGTTATTGCCAGAAGTATACAAGACAATGCAAACACTCCAGTCCAAACAAATAGCATACCAATAATCAATCCTAGACGATCATTTTCTACTACTTCG
>QQSA01000023.1:16101-22511 GCA_003602535.1 Candidatus Poseidoniales archaeon | reverse complement strand
AATTTGCGGTGCTGAAACGATGTTATCGACTTCAGGTTCGATAGTTGGCGGTACTATTTGTGGTGAAGAAACCACTGGAGTTTCGATAGGTTGTTTAACAGGTTGTCTGACAACTTTCGGCTGAATTGGTTGTGGAAGGATTGCCCCTTGAGCTGGCAAATTCATTCCACCGATTGGAGCCTTTACCGGTCGAGCCATAGGCTGGGCCCCACTTAGTGACCTTGCTGTTGAACGAGGTGCCCTCATTCCTGCAAGTCCCATCGATGGTGTGTGTTGAGCTGCTGCTTGAGCCATTGCTCCTCGCATTGGCCTACCTGCACTTGAACCGAGCAAGTTTGGTTTTGCTCCAAGTGCACTTGGATCCATTCCCATGCTAGGTGCTTCTGCTTGAGTCCCCTGTCCAGAGATTGCTTGTAGCCAAGATTGGCGCTTTTCTACACGGTTATCCTGTGACTTTAATTCCTCGAATTCAGATTGTTGTTCAGCAAGTCTGGATTCATCTGCTTCGATTTCAGATTGAACCTTTCCTTCGATGGATTCTCTCATCTTGACTTCAGCC
Organism: Candidatus Poseidoniales archaeon; assembly: GCA_003602535.1. Classification (GTDB taxonomy): domain Archaea; phylum Thermoplasmatota; class Poseidoniia; order Poseidoniales; family Poseidoniaceae; genus MGIIa-K1. The sequence goes on along the minus strand of QQSA01000023.1, from coordinate 21,952 downwards.
ATTGCTTTGAAATCGTCCATTTGCTTTGTCAAACTCGACAAGCGATCTCTAATCTCAGCACGCTTAACACCAAGTTGGGCCTCGATTTCTGCACGAATATTCGCTTCACGCTTTCGCACTTCGATGAGTGCCTTGTTGCGCATGATTTCTTCTCTCTTGTCGAGTTGTCTTTCGAGTTGGGTTGCAACTTCTTCTTCCTTACGAGATCTAAACTCTGCTAATCGCTCTTCCATTTCAGATTCTAATTCGAGAACTGTTTCTTCCTTGAGGAGGTCTAAATCGGTTTCATGAGTTATTCTCTCATTTCTCAATCTTCCATCAATCTCTGACATTATTGCTTTGCGAGCTGCTGCTTCTCTAGCAGTGAATTCAAGTTCTAAACGCTCAGACCAATCAACCTTCTTCGAGTCATATCTCTCAGATAATTTGTCATGTAGTTCAGCTTCTCTTTCATATCGGAATCTAGCAAGACGATTTTGAATCTCCGCTTCTCTAGCATTGCGGTAAGAAGCGAATTCTTGATCCATACGTGCTTCTAATTCTGATTCAAGTTCTAATTCAAGAGATCTCGAAATATCATCTACTGCTTTGGAGAAGGTCAAATCATATTTTTCTTTGAGTCGACTCTTCCTTTCTGATAGTTTCTCAGAATGTCGTGCCTCTAATTGTCGCTCGACTTCAACACGAAGTCCTTCTCTGCGTCGAGCTACTGCAAGTTCTACATCTTGGCGCATTCTCTCTTCAAGTTCCTTTGTTTCTGAAGATAATCTTGATTCCAATTCTTCTTGGATAGATGCTGCAATGTCTTCTTCCAACCTCAAACTTCTACGCTCATATTCTGCACGCATCGTTGCTTCTCTCTGCTTCAATCGGAGCTTGAGTTGTTGTTCAAGTCGAGTTCTTATTCCTCTTCGAAGTGCTTCTTCTCTCTCTGCTAACTTTTGAGTTTGAGCCTCTTCAAGTTTAGCAACTTCCTTGGATTCTAATTCTTGGAATCTACTTTCCATTTCTTTCTGTATGGTTGCTTCTAAATCTCGAATTTTAATCTGTAATGCTTGATTGAATTCGATTTCTAATTTTTCTCTCTGCAAGGATAACCTTCGACGATGTTCCTCAGAAAGTTGACTTTCAAGTTGGGAGATAACCAGACCACGGTGTTCTTCCAATTTGCGATCCTTTTCAACTTCAAATGAATCCTGAAGAGTTTGAATTTCTCTTTCAAGACGCATTTCATGCATCTCTCTAAGTCTAATCTCTTCACGTGTCAAAGTTTCAGATTCTAGTTGAGACAACTCATTTTCCATCTGGGACCTAAGATCTGCTTCAAAGGCGCTGAGTGTCATTTCATGTTGACGTGAAATATCAGTAGCCATATTGTCCTGCATCATAGAAATTCTTTCAGCTAATGCTTCACGACGTAGTTTACTCTCTCGACGGATATTAGCACGAAGTTTCTCTTCTTCGCGGAACCTGGAACTTTGCATCATCGTCTGGTCTAGGGAAGGGGATGGAGTAGACGTGAATTGTGCTCGTAATGCTGAAAGGTCCATCTGGCGGTCATTACCACCTTTTCTTAGCCCTCTACCTGCTCTTGACTTGCTTTCGCTAGCACTCATAGGATCCCCATCCAGTTGCACATGCCGTTCTCATGATAGATAAGGGGCGCGATAGTATCCATGCCGCGCGTGTCGATTTATCCGACGAAAGATGCGCGCCATTACTCGCTTTGAGTATCGGGATTTTCAGACTCTACAAACCGTGGCCCTCCGACCACGTAAACGATAGTCCAGAATAATGAAAACAAGAACAAAAACATCGTGAAACTTGTTCCTGAAAGATCCGCTGCAGCATCTGACGGATGTGTCAATGTCATAGCGTGAATAATTGCAAATAACAATGCCGCGAATTGAATTGCTGAGATTCTTACTTGCATACCTGATTTTAGTTTAGACATTTTCCTATCTGAAATCATCAAACCGCCACAGATGAACAATGCAGGTAATATCAAGAAGTCGAAGTATGGTTTTAGTTCGCCTTTACCCCAACAAGCCGAACAATCCCAGGTTGTTAATTCAGGACCATATCCTGATGAAGGTTGAAGCCAAATGAGTCCTGCAAATGATAGCAAGATTAGTGCGCTGGCCGGAGAAGAAAGTCCGTGGAAATATGGAACATAACCGCCTTCATCATGCTGGAATCTAGCAAGTCTTAGCATTCCGCAAGCGATCAGCCAAAAACACCCTATTGCCAAAGATACCGTCCATATTGGAGATGCTTCTCCCATACGGCCAAACATTGCAAAAATCATCAATGCTGGAGCAACACAAAATGAAATACAATCAGACATTATATCCAGTGAACCACCCAATATTTGGCGCTTCGAATATCTCCGTGCGATTGGCCCATCGACGATATCACCCAATGCAGAGAGCATCACGCAAAGCATTGCTGCCCATATGTAATCGGTTAGTACTCCGCCCTCATAGTATGGTTCACCCATATCTTCTACAGCCAGTAAGACGAATACTACAGCCATCACACCGAGCAAGCCGTTTACAATGGTGATATAATCAGCAATTCCCATCATTCTAAATGTAGTTTTCAGATTAATCCCTCAGAATTTTATTTTGAATTCAACATCACATGCAGGACATGTGATTTCTCTTTCGCCCGGTCGTTTGTTTAATCGGAGTTTACGATCGCATGCTGGGCAAGCAATTTCGATTTTAGGACGGTTTGGGTTTAGTACAAAGTGAGTATGACAAGATGAACATTGTAGATTTGCTGGCCTCTTATCCACGCCTGAAATAAGAACTTTAGAGCATGAAGGGCAACTTACTTTCTCTTCTCTCCATTTTTTCCTAGTACCTTCGTGTTCAACTTCTACCTTTGCTTTACACATAACACATGTTATGATTCCAAGACCGCTTGGAAGAAGATTGTCACATCGAGGACAGGATAAGTCAGGAGGTGCAATTCTAGATTCAATTCCTGGCTTTTCGTCATCTTCAGACATATTATCACCATCCGTATCTATTGAATTTCAATACTCAGTTTTTCCTTCCTGTAATTTCTAGACTTTGTAGGGTCACTGATTCCAAGTTCAATGTTGTACCAGATAAATCTGCTAAATCTCGGAGCATTGTTCTTGCTGCAGCTTGAACTCTTGGATTACTCAAATCAATTGATCCAAGAGAATTCTCACTAGAAGTTGCACTACCATCATTTGGTAATGGGACTCTGTCAATAACACACCACCATCTTGTTCGGCCTTGGTCTCGATGATTCATTACCAAACCTAGCGATTCTAACTTCTTTAGATGATGATAGAGATTGTATCGATCTACGCCAACTATTTCCTGCAACTGGACTGTTGTATATTCATCAGCCTGCAAAAGAGCGACGTAGAGGGCGCGACGTGTTGGGTGCATCAAAGAAGTGCTAACCGGGTCTGCGTGAATTCTAGCCATCTTACTCCACCGCTGGTAGGTGCTGTTAGGCATGAGGCTTGAAGGTAGCGTAAGATTTCAGGTCAGAATGACGCAAATAATGCCTTAAATGAGTCAATCGTACCTGTCCAAATAGATTTACCAATTTCAGCGATTAACTTGAGGGTTCCTCCACTTCCTGAAAGACGAGCACCGTTGATAATAACACCAATTACGCTCAATTCATGAACCAGTACACCAATTGCCAAATTGTCGTTGATTCCAGCTAAAACCATGTATACTAATGCAAGAGTGACACCTACAGAATATACAATATTCCAAACCAGAATTGAATGGGTCTTTTTAGACAGTCTTACCAAATCTGAGATTAATCGAGGATCATCACCTGGAATCAATACGTCTGCTGCTTCTAAATTTGCTGATTCCCCCGTTCCAATTGCAATTCCTATATCCGATGCAGCCATTGCAGCTGCATCATTGAATCCATCTCCAACCATCATAGTAATGTGTGTCAAAGAACGTTGTTGTACCCATTTCACTTTACCTTCTGGAGTCATTTCTCCATGTGCTGCCGATTCAGGTATGCCGATACTTTTGGCAAGAGCATTTACCGAATCCTGATTATCACCAGATAGAATCTCTACATTTATTCCTTGAGAATAGAGATCTTTTACCATGAGATCAGTACCTTCTCGTAAATCATCATGAATGAATGTGAAAATTGCTACGGGTTTACTATCCTTCAACAACAGACTTGCTCCATGACCTTTAGCCAATGCATTTTCTAATGATTCTAGGAGTTTACCAGAAACCAAGGATTTGTCTGCCCTCACAAATGCAACATCTATGCCATTCATCTTGGCAGAAACTCCTTCTTCGCCATCTGAAATATTTGATAACTTGGTAGGAGTAATGTCCTCTTCTTCTGCTAAAGCAACCACTGCTTGGGCATATGGATGGTTAGATGAAGTTTCAATACCTGCTGCCAGGGCGATTGCAGGATTGCGTCTTCTTCCGCGAGCAAGAATTAATTCCCCAATTCTAGGCTTCCCAGAAGTTAGAGTTCCTGTTTTGTCTAAAAGTACCAAATTAACCTTTGAAAGAGATTCAAGCACATCTCCTCCTCGGGCTATAGCTCCTGATTTGGCTGCTTGAGATATGCCGGCTGCATGAGGAACTGGGGACGCGAGCAACAGTGCACATGGACATGCTACAACCCAAAGTAAGAGAATAATCTTCCAATCTGTACTCGGCTGGATTAGCCATACTATAACCGCTCCAAACAATACCACTGGCACCCATATTGCGGTGAAGTTTTCCAACGCCCCTTGTAAACGAGTTGGTTTCTCTTTGAAAGAATGAACTTTGTCGATAAGTCCTGAAAGTCTAGTATCCTCGCCTACAGCTGTAACCTCTATTGTTACTGGTCCTCTTGATAGTGTCAAACCGGCTTGAAGTTCATCCCCAATTCCGATGTCAACTGGAGCTGATTCACCAGTCAATGGTGCGCGATTGATTGATCCAGAACCGGAAACAACTTTCCCATCCGCTGGAATTAATTCCCCACTCCTAATCTCTAAGTGGTCTCCTTTCATCACCAATCCAATCGGGACTTCTTCTGGCTCTTCTGAAGATTGAGATACAGGAGATAGAGCTACGGATGTAGATACGATAGAAAATTTGCTACTAAATTTCTTAGGAACCCTACGTGCTGTTCGTGGAAGGCGATCCAATCCACCTTGCATAGCTTTACGCGCATTGATTAGCGCCTCTCCTTCCATGTGTTCGGTCCAAGAAACGAGTATTATTACCATCAATGCTTCTTCCCAAGCTTGTAGATATGATGCACCTAAAACAGCCAAAGAGGTTAGAACTTGGAATCCTAATTGCCTGTTTTGAATTGATGCCCAAGCGTGCCCGAACATCTTGTAGCCACCGACTAAAACTCCAACAGTGCCAAACGCACCTAATACCCACGGATTTTCAGTGATCATTTCTGTTACAAGTAATAACAATAGCATGATAAATGCAAACCCGGAAGTTATCATCCTGATTTGTCCAGAAGTTAGACGCTTTGTGGTTGCAGGAATTAATTTGTAATCGCCTCCAATTACTGATTTCAATGCATTTTCCGTCGCTAAATGCAAGTCGTTTGTCAAATCTGGAGCAAGTTGTAACAAAATTTTGCTATCTTTATTCACTTCGCAATTCAATACTCCTGGTTGCCTTCTAAATATTCTCGGCAGTGCCTTTACTGAAACAGAGTGCCTCGCAGCAATCGTTTTGCTATCAACTCCAGATAACTCCATGAAAGGGAGATCTGGTGCATTTCCTAAAGAACTTAGAATAGCCGAAGCTTCAGCTAAATTCCCTTTCTCAAAATTCAAATCTATTGTTACGGT